>JBBIMZ010000138.1:3546-8350 GCA_037444135.1 Solibacteraceae bacterium | reverse complement strand
TCCAGCCCGGCGGTTCCGTGCGGGACGAGGAGGCCGTCGCCGCGGCCGACCGCCTCGGGCTGGCCATGGTCTTCACCGGCGTGCGTCACTTCCGGCACTGAAGCGCTACGATCAGTCGCCGGCTTCCGAGCCCGCCAGGCGCCGCCAGCCCGCCGCCAGAGCGGCCCGCGCGCCGATCACCAGGCTGAACAGCGACGGGACGACGACCAGCGTGAAGACGGTCGAGACGATCAACCCGCCGACGACGACGCTGCCCAGGCCGCGATAGAGCTCCGAGCCGGGCCCGGGAAACAGCACGAGCGGCAGCATCCCGAACACGCTCGTCAGCACGCTCATGAAGATGGGGCGGATGCGGCCGGCGGTCGCCGCCCGGATCGCCTCGCGCGGCGCCATCCCCTCGCCCCGGATGTGATTCAGCGACTGGTGCACGATTAGGATCGCGTTGTTGACCACGGTGCCGATCAGGATCACGAAGCCGAGCATCGTCAGGATGTCGAGCGCCTGATAGGCGACAAAGCGGTTCACCGCCGCCAGCCCTAAAAAGCCTCCCGCCGCCGCCAGCGGTACGCTGAACATGATGACCAGCGGATAGAGAAAGCTCTCGAACAGAGCGGCCATCAGCAGGTAAGTAATCGCCAGCGCCAGGACGAAATTCCACCGGAACGCTTCGTAGGTCTGGCTCAGTTTGTCCGCCGTGCCGCTCAAATAGGTCCGGTAAAGGCCCCCGAGGCGCCCGCCGGCCCGCATCGGCTCGAGGATCTGGTTTTCGATGGCTTCCATGGCGGCCTCGAGCGGCATCTGCTCGGCGGGCGCCACCTGAATGGTGATGGCGCGCTGGCGCTCGCGGTGGCGGATGGTCACGGGGCCTCGGGCCTCGACGAGCCGCGCGACCGAGTCCAGCGTCACGAGGCGGCCGTCCGGTGTCGCAATCGGCATCTGTCCGAGAAGGTGGCTGCGGTGAGCAAAGCCCTGTTCGGCCATGAGCCGGATATCGATCTCCCGGCCCTGGTGCTGGTATTCGCTGGCCTTGGCCCCGTCGACCAGCGCGTTGACGGTAAAGCCCAGATCCCGGTTGGAAATGCCCGCCTCGGCCGCGCGGCGCCGGTCGGGAATCACCCGCAGTTCCGGGTTGCCCAGGTCCAGGCTGGGCACGGGGCGCGCCTGCGCCCCCGGCAATTTCTCGAGCACCTGCCCGTAGATCTCCTGCCCGAGCCCGATCAGCCGCTCCAGCTCCGGCCCCGTAATGTCGATGTCGATGCGCCGTCCCTGGCCGCTTTCGAAGATGCCTACCTGGCGGACGAAGCCGATCGTGCCCGGAATCGGGCGTTCACTTTCTGAAATTCCGGCACCAGCTCCCGCGCGCGGTCCGGCTGGCGCGAGCCCACGCCCAAAAAGCACCGGTCCGGCATCGCAATGAAAAAGAATGATTCGATGCCCCCTCCCGGCAGGCGCCGTGTTTGCTCCGGGGTTCCCTGCCAGAGGTAGGAGAGCTTCTCGGTGTAGCGGTGCCGCAAGCCGGCCACCTCGTCGAGGTTGTAGCCCGGCGGCGGCAGCAGGATGCCGTAGAGAAAATTCTGGTCGCCGAGCGGCAAATACTCGGCTTTCGGCATCAGCGCGATGCTGATCCAGACGGCCGCGCCGGTGAGGCCGGCCACGACGGCCAGACGCCGGACCACGCCGCCGCACAGCCGCCAGACCAGATCCGCCACGGCGCCGGCCAGCCGCTCGGCCAGCCGGACCAGACCGAACAGTTGGCGCACGTCGAACCGCCCGCCGGCCGGCTGGGCGACGTGCAGGACCTTGGCCGCCAGGCTCGGAATGACGGTGATCGACACCAGCAGGCTCAGCCCGACGGCGCAGCTCAGCCCGATGGCGATGTCGCGGAACAGCTGCCCCGCCTCTTCCTCGACGTAGACGACCGGCACGAAGACGGCGATCGTCGTCAGCGTGCTCGCGAGCACGGCGCCCCAAACCTCGGTCGTCCCCTCGTGAGCGGCCCGGAAGCGCGATTTGCCCATCTGCCGGTGGCGGTAGATGTTTTCCAGCACCACGATCGAGTTGTCCACTACCATGCCGCCGGCGAAGGCCAGAGCCGCCAGGCTGATGACGTTCAACGACCGGCCGAACCAAAGCATCAACAGGAACGTGCCGACCAGGCTGATCGGGATGGCCAGCGCGATCACCAGCGTGCTGGTGAGGCTGCGCAAAAACAGGAGCAGCACGCCGACGGCGAGCAGGCCGCCGAGGTACAGGCTCTGCCGCACCAGCCCGATGGCGCGATAAATGTAATCGGTCTCATCGTAGACCTGCGTCAATGCCAGGCCCCGGGGAGCGAGCAGGTCCGCATTCAGCCGGGCGACGGCGGTTTTCAGCTCCTCCATCACCTCGAGAACGTTCTCGCCCGGCTCTTTCACGGCGGCCAGCGCGATCATCGACTCGCCTTTGAAGTACGCCTTGGCCGTCGGCTTGCGATAGCCCAGCTCGACGCGCGCCACATCGCGGACGTAGACGGGCGCGCCCTGGGAGACCGCAATGACCACGTCGCCGATTTCCTTCGGGGAGGCATATTCGCCCACGGTCCGCACGATGTAGCGGCGCTTCCCCTCGGCAAAATCGCCGCCGCTGTAGCTGCGATTTTCCCGCTCGAGCGCCGCCGCCAGTTGCGAGAGCGTCACGCGCCGCGCGGCCAGGCGGGCCGGATCGACGATGACGTGCATTTCGGTGTATTGTCCGCCGTAAATGTTCACCGCCGACACGCCCGACGCGCGCTCGATCTCCGGCTTGACGAAATCCTCGACGAAGTCGTACAGCGTCGCCACGTCGCCGGTGAAGGGCCGCGCTCCGGCGGCGTGAAGCACGAACCAGGCGATGGCGGCGCCTTCGGTGTTGCTGGCGAAGATGATCGGCTTGTCGGCGTCGCTGGGGTAGCGAGGGACCTGATCGAGCGCGTTGGCGACTTTAAGCAGCGCCGCCTCCCGGTCGGTGCCGAGCCGGAAGGTGAGATCGACGCGCCCGAAGCTGTCCGAACTGGAGCTCTCCATGCGCCGGAGCCCTTCGATGCCCTTGAGCTGCTCCTCCTGCCGGATGACGATCTCGCGCTCGATCTCCGCCGGGCTGGCGCCGGGCCAGAAGGTCGATACGGTGATCTGCGGCTCATCGACCGTCGGGGTGAGCTGCACGGGAATCCGTCGCAGCGCCAGCGCCCCGAACAGGACCACCAGGATGACGCCGACGGCGGTCGTCACCGGAAACCGGATAGCGCCTTCGACGAGCTTCATGGCAGCGGATAGGCGACCGGTTCGCCGGCCACCCTCTGTCCGGGGCGCAGGCGCTCGTTGCCGCGCGTGATCACCTTCTGCCCGGGCGCCAGCGCACCGTTGACGACGGTCCACACGCCGATACCCGGCCCCGGCACGACGGGCACGGCCTTGGCCAGCCCGTCCCCGTCCAGCACGTAGACGACCGTCTGCTCGCCTTCGCGGACCACGGCGTCCTTGGGAACGACGGTGGCCTCGCGCGCCGCCCCACCGTCTCCGGAGATTCCCTCGAGCTCGACCTCGGCGAGCATCCCCGCGGCCACGCGCCCGGCATCGGCGGGGAGGCGAATCTTCGCGTGAAATGTTCGCGCCTGGGGATCGGCGCGCGGAATCACGGCGCTGACGCGGCCGCGAAAGACCGTACCGGGCAGCGCATCCAGCGTCACGCGCGCCGCCGCGCCGGGGCGCAGCATCCGGTAGTAGCGCTCCGGCACATGGACCACGGCTTCGAGTTCCTCGAGCGAGACCAGTTCCACGACCGGGCTGCCGGCGTTGAGCCACTCGCCCACCTCGGTGGACTTGGCCGTCACCACGCCGTCGAAGGGCGCCCGGATCGTGCTCCGCTCCAGGTCGTAGCGGATGCGCTCGATCTCGGCCTGGAGGCTGTCGACGCGCCCTTGCCAGGCGCGCAGCTCGTAGAGCGTGTCGTCCAGCTGCTGCTTGCTGAAGACGCCCGAGGCTGACAGCTCCCGCGCCCGCTCGTAGCTGCGCTCGGCGAGTTTCCGGCGCGCCTCGGCCTCCCGGAGTTGCGCCTCGGCGGCTCCGAGCGCCAGCTCGAGACTGCGCCCGTTCAGCCGGACCAGCACCTGCCCGCGTTCGACGCGGTCTCCCGGCCGCACTGCGCATTCGATCACCCGCCCGGCGATCTCACTGGCGACGCGGCTGATGAGCGCGGATTCGACCGAGCCGGGCAGCCTCAGCCGCTCCTGCACTCTGTAGCGCCGCGCCTCCGTGTAGCCAACCGGGCTGGAGCGCGGCTGCGCCGCCGCAACCGGCGTTAGCAGGCCGAGCGCGGCGGCCAAACCAACCCACATGAGCCGTTCGCGGTCGATCCGAAGCGTCTGTCGGGAACCTCCCTCCCAGCTTACACCGCGCCGGGCCGGCGCGTCTGTTAGAATCGAAATTACCGTCGCAAGGATGGTGAGAAAGCGACTTGGGCAGGCCGACGGGCGAGGTCATCGCAATCTATCCTGGTTCTTTCGACCCGTTCACGAACGGGCACCTCGACTTAATCGAACGCTCGACGCATCTGTTCGACAAGCTGATCGTCGCCATCCTCCGCAATGAGGAGAAACGCCCGCTGTTCACCCTGGAGGAGCGCCAGGAGATGCTGCGCCAGGTGCTAGGCGGATACCCGAACGTGGAGGTCGACTCCTTCGACGGCTTGCTGGTGGATTTCGCCGCCCGCAAGCACGCTTCGGTCATCCTCCGGGGCATCCGTGCGATCTCCGATTACGAATACGAGTTGCAAATGGCGCTGATGAACC
>JBBIMZ010000138.1:1594-3527 GCA_037444135.1 Solibacteraceae bacterium | reverse complement strand
TCTTCCTCATGGCCGGCGAAGCGTACTCCTTCATCAGTTCGCGCCTGGTCAAGGAAGTGGCCGCTCTCGGAGGCAACGTCGCCGGCCTGGTGCCCCCCCTGGTTGAGGAGCGGCTGCGGCGGAAATTTCAAGGAGCATAGCAGTGGCAACCACCAAGACAAGTCCAGGACTGGCGGACCGCGTGTCTCTGATCAGCATGTCCGCCACGATGAAGGTATCGGCTGAAGCGGCCCGCCTGAAGCGGGAAGGCATCGACGTGGTCGGCTTCGGGGCGGGCGAACCGGATTTTCCGACGCCGGACCACATCAAGCGCGCCGGCGTCAAGGCCATTGACGACAACTTCACCAAGTACACCCAGACGGGCGGAATCCCCGAGCTCAAAGAGGCCATCTGCGCGCGCCATGCCGCCGATTACGGCACCAGCTACCAGCCGGGCGAGTGCATGGTGAACGTGGGCGGCAAGCACACGATTTTCAACTACACGCAGGTGGTGCTCAACCCGGGCGACGAGGTGATCATCCCGGTGCCCTACTGGGTCACCTATAAGGACGTCGTCAACTACGCCGGCGCCCGGTGCGTCTTCGTCGACACCGACGAGGGCCAGGGCTTCACCTTCACCGCCGAGATGATCGAGCGGCACATCACGCCGAAGACCAAGATGGTGATCGTGAACTCGCCGTCGAACCCGAGCGGCGCCGTCATCGACGAGGAGGAGTTCAAGAAGATCCTCCGCCTGACCAGCGAGCGCGGCATCTGGCTGATGACCGACGAGTGTTACGACAAGTTCGTCTACGAGGGCAAGCCGTTCTCGATCGCCGCCATGCCCGGGGCCAAAGACAACGTGCTGGTCGTCGGCTCGCTGTCGAAGACCTATTCGATGACGGGCTGGCGAATCGGCTTCGGGTTGGCGCCGGCCGAGGTGATCCGCGCGGCGCAGGAGCTGCAAAGCCACAGCACATCCAATCCCGTCTCGATCGCGCAGAAAGCGGCGATCGAGGCCCTGCGGGGCCCTCAGGACGAGGTCGGCCGCATGCTCGAAGAGTACCGCCGGAGGCGCGATTACGTCGTCCAGCGCATCCGCGAGATCCCCGGCTTCAAGATGGCCGTGCCTAAAGGCGCCTTCTACGCTTATCCGAACGTCAGCGCCGTCTTCGGCTGCAACGGCATCCACTCGTCGATGGACTTCTGCGAGCAGCTCCTCCAGAAGGCTCACGTCGCCGCCGTACCCGGCGAGGCGTTCGGGACCGACAAGCACATCCGGATCTCCTACGCCACCTCGATGCGCGAGCTCGAGCGCGGGCTGGACCGCATCCAGCGGTTCGTCGAATCCTTGCTCGCATGAGCGCCCGCCCGGTCCTGCTGGAGCCTTCCTTCGTCGAGAAGGTCTGGGGCAGCACGCACCTGGCGCCGTGGTTTCGCGATTCGGACCGCAGGATCGGCGAAGTGTGGTTCCCGGCCGAAGAGATCCTGGTGAAGTTTCTCTTCACCACGGACCGGCTGTCGGTCCAGGTGCACCCCCCGGGCAAAACCGAGATGTGGTACGTTCTCCGGGCCGAACCGGGCGCAGGCATCGCGCTCGGTTTCCGGGAGCCGCTCAGCAAGGAACAGCTGCGCCGGGCGGCCGAGACGGGTGAGATCGAGCGTCTGCTCGAGTGGTTCCCCGTAGCGCCCGGCGACGCGCTACTGAACCGCCCCGGCACGGTCCACGCCCTGGGGGCGGGCCTGGTCCTGTGCGAGATCCAGCAGAACTATCCCGTCACCTACCGCCTCTATGACTACGGCCGGCCGCGCCGGCTGCATTTGGAGGACGCCCTCCGCGTCGCCCGTTGCGAGCCTCACCCCGGCAAGTCCCGCCCCGTAGAACTCGGCGGCGGCGTCACCCGGCTGGTGGCCTGCGAGTTTTTCGTTACCGACCGGCTGCGCTGGAGCGAAC
>JBBIMZ010000138.1:0-1549 GCA_037444135.1 Solibacteraceae bacterium | reverse complement strand
ATCACCTGTTGATCGCCACGGCGGGGCATGGGACCCTCGACGGTCAGCCGCTGGCGCCCGGCCGGGTCTGGCGCGTGCCCGCCGGCGGCGAACCGTTCGAGATCCGCCCCGCAGGCGCCGTCGAGTTGCTCCGCACGCATCTACCCTGAGCGGCGCCGCGAGCGCAATTGGGGGAACGTTCTCGGCCGGACTCCGGTTCGGCTGGTGAGACGGCCTTAGCCGACGGCGAGGTCGTCGGCGTTCTCCACCGGGTGGCCGCAGCGGCGGCAGATCAGAGCCAGACAATCGCCGCAGGTGAGCGGATCGTCGACCGGCTGCTGGCATCTGGGGCAATAAAAGCGGATGGCTTCGGTATCGGCGTCGGTCATTCGGGGATCGGTTGCTAGACTGAATGTTGGCGCGCGAGCGATGGCGAACCGCCTCGGCTACATCATAGCGCTGGCCGCGCTCTGGTTGGGGGCCTGCCAGGGCCAGTGGGAGCGAAACCCGGCCGGCGAGGAGGCCTATGTCGGGCCGTATACGTTGGAGCTGCTGGCCGAACTCAACCCCAACGCGCAGGTCGTCGCCAAGCTCCATCATGGGGACAGGGTCCAGGTGGGCGGCCGGCGGCGGCGCTTCGCCCGCGTCAGGACGGCCGCGGGGGCGGAAGGATGGGCCGACGGCCAGATGTTGCTCAGTCCGGAGCAGATGAGCCGCATGCGGCGGCTGTCGGTGCACGCGGGAACGCTTCCCTCCCACGGCCGGGCCACGGTGTTCGGCGCGCTCAACGTTCATACGGCCCCGCATCGTCAGGCGCCCAGCTTCTTCCAGCTCCGGGAGGGGGAACACGTTGACGTTGTCGCCCACCGGCTCGTCGCCCGGGGCGCCTATCTGCCGCCGGCCGACGACCGCCAGGTCTTCCCGCAGGTGTCCTGGAGGCTTCCGCCCGACTGGACGCTGCCGCCGCAAGGCGCCGACGACTGGAGCCTGGTGCGCATCCCCGACGGCCGGGCCGGCTGGGTTTTGACGCGTATGCTGGTGATGGCGATTCCCGACGAGGTCGCCCAGTACGCCGAAGGGCACCAGATCACATCGTACTTTTCCTTGGGTACCGTCGGCGACGGCGAGCAGACGAAACAGCACTGGCTCTGGACGACGCTGGCCACCCCGCTGAAACCGTACGAATTCGACAGCTTTCGCGTGTTCGTCTGGAACGCACGGCGCCACCGGTACGAAACCGCTTACATCGAGCGCAATCTGGTGGGCTATTTCCCGGTTGAGCTAGAGCCGCCCCCGCCGGGCGAATCCACGCCGACACCCAACTTTTCCGTACTGGTGCGCGACAAGGACGGCCGGATCTACCGCAAGCGCTTCGGTTTGGCCGGCTACCGCGTTCGCTTGATCGAGAAGGTCCTCTGGCAAGTCCCTGCCGAGCCCGGCGAGCCTCTGATCGCCGAGCAAGCTCCGGCCGCGGCCGAGCCGCCCGGCAAGTTGCACGGACTCCGCCAAAAACTCAAGAGCTGGTTCGACTGAGCCTCGGGTCAGGCGATCTCGACACGGTCCATGGCCA
>JBBIMZ010000137.1:0-8372 GCA_037444135.1 Solibacteraceae bacterium | reverse complement strand
TCCAGGTATGCGGCGAGCGGCTGAAGGCGGATGCGCTCGATCAGATCCCGGGCAAAGGCGTGCGTGAGCAGCTCGCGCGCCTCCTGTTGTGCAATCCCGCGGGAGGCGAGATAGAAGATTGCGTCCGGATCCAGCTGCCCGATCGTCGCCCCGTGCGTGCAGCGGACGTCGTCGGCGAAGATCCGCAGCTCCGGCTTGGTGTTGATAGTGGCGTCCTCGGAAAGCACCAGATTCTTGTTGGTCTGCTTGGAGTCGGTCTTCTGGGCGTCCTTGCGGACGATGATGCGGCCGTTGAAGACGGCCGAGGAGCGGCCGGCGAGGATCCCTTTGTAGAGCTCGTAGCTGGTGCCGCGCGGCCGGGCGTGGTCGATCACCGTGTGGTGGTCGGTATGCTGCGTGCCTCCGGCGATGTAGAGCCCGTTCAGCCAGGCGCTGGCGCCTTCCGAGAGCACGGCGCCGACGTCGTTGCGCGCCAGTTCGGCGCCGAGGGCGATCGAAAGAGTCGACAGCGTCGTGTCACGCCCGATCTGAGCCTGGACGGTTCCGAAGTGGAAGGCCGCCTCGTGCTCGAGCTGGAGACGGTAATGGTCGATCACAGCGCCGTCGCCGGCGACGATCTCGGTGACGGCGTTGGTGAGGTACCGGCCGCCGGCGCCAGCGTACGCCTCGACGATGGGCGCCTGCGTCTGCGGGCCGACCACGATGAGGACCCGCGGGTGCGCCACGACCGGCTCGGCCGCGCCCACCGTCAAGAACAGCAATTCAACGGGCTCATCGAGCACGACGCCTTTGGGGATCTCCACGTAGGCGCCGTCGGCGAAGGAAGCCGTATTCCAGGCCACGAAAGCGTGCTGGTCGAAGGCAGCGTAGCGCGCCAGGTGCCGGGCCGCGGCGCCGTCGGCCGCCAGCAGCGAGCAGGCCACGATTCCCTTCCCGGGCCGGACCGAAGACAGCTCCGGCGCGAAGCGGCCGTTGAGAAACACCAGCCGGAGGCCGCCCCAGCCGAGCGTTTCCAGATGCGCCCGCGCCTCCTCGGGCAGAGGCGCCGGCGCGGGCGCTTCCACAAAGCGCGTGTTGGCGATCGGCGCTACGTTGGTGAACCGCCACTCCTCGGCGCGCGGCGTCGGGAAGCCCAGCTCGGCGAAGCGCCGCGCCGCCGCCGCCCGCGTTTCCTCCAGCCGTCTCATGCCGCCTCCGCCTCCAGTCCCGCGTAACCGGACTGCTCGAGTTCGAGCGCCAGATCTTTATCGCCGGATTTGACGATGCGCCCGCCGGCGAGCACGTGCACCCGGTCCGGCACGATGTAGTTGAGCAGCCGCTGGTAGTGCGTCACCACCAGGATCGCCCGCTCCGGCGAGCGCATCGCGTTGACGCCGCTGGCGACGATCTTCAGCGCGTCGATGTCCAGGCCCGAGTCGGTCTCATCGAGAATCGCCAGGCGCGGCTCGAGCACCGCCATCTGGAAAATCTCGTTCCGCTTTTTCTCGCCGCCCGAAAAGCCGACGTTGACCGCCCGGTGCAGAAACTCCGGGCTCATGTCGAGCAGCTTGAGTTTCTCTTTGACCAGCGCCAGGAAATCCATCGCATCGACTTCTTCCAGGCCCCGGTGCTTGCGGATGGCGTTCAGGGCCGCCCGCAGGAAGTAGGAGTTGCTGACGCCCGGGATCTCCACCGGGTATTGAAACGCCATGAAGATGCCTTCGCGGGCCCGCTCCTCCGGGGACATCTCGAGCAGGTTCTTGCCGTCGTAGCAGATCTCGCCGGCGGTCACCTCGTAGGTGTCGCGGCCCGCCAGCACCTGGGCCAGCGTGCTCTTGCCCGAGCCGTTCGGCCCCATGATCGCGTGGACCTCACCGGCCTCCAGCGTCAGGTCGATGCCGCGCAGGATCTCCCTCCCGGCGGCCGACGCATGCAGATTGCGAATCTCCAGTAATGCCATCTTGTTCCTTATCCGACACTCCCTTCCAGACTGATGCCGAGCAGCTTCTGCGCCTCGACGGCGAACTCCATCGGCAGCTCACGAAAAACCTCCTTGCAGAACCCGTGCACGATCATCGAGACGGCATCCTCGGTCGAGATGCCGCGCTGGCGGCAGTAGAAGATCTGATCTTCGCCGATCTTCGAGGTCGAGGCCTCGTGCTCGATCTGCGCCGTCGAATTCCGCACTTCCAGATAGGGCACCGTGTGGGCGCCGCACTCGCTCCCGATCAGAAGGGAATCGCACTGCGAGTAGTTGCGCGCCCCGCGCGCGCCTTTGAGGATCTTCACCATCCCGCGGTAGGTGTTCTGGCCGTGCCCGGCCGAGATGCCCTTGGAAACGATGGTGCTGCGCGTGTTCCGGCCGATGTGGATCATCTTGGTGCCCGTGTCGGCCTGCTGGTAGTTGTTGGTCAGCGCCACGGAGTAGAACTCGCCCACGGAGTTGTCGCCGATCAGCAGGCAGCTCGGGTACTTCCAGGTGATCGCCGAGCCGGTCTCCACCTGCGTCCACGAGATCTTCGAGTTCACTCCCAGGCACTTGCCGCGCTTGGTGACGAAGTTGTAGATGCCGCCGCGGCCTTCCTTGTCGCCGGGGTACCAGTTCTGCACCGTCGAGTACTTGATGGTGGCGTTGTCGTGCGCGACGAGCTCGACGACCGCCGCGTGCAGCTGATTCTCGTCGCGCATCGGCGCCGTGCAGCCCTCCAAATAGCTCACGTAGGCGCCTTCGTCGGCGATGATCAGCGTTCGCTCGAACTGGCCCGTGTCCCTGGCGTTGATCCGGAAGTAGGTGGACAGCTCCATGGGGCAGCGGACGCCCTTGGGCACGTAGCAGAACGAGCCGTCGCTGAAGACGGCCGAGTTCAGCGTCGCGAAGAAGTTGTCCGTGTAGGGAACGACCGAACCCAGGTAGCGCCGCACCAGATCCGGATGCTCCTGAACCGCCTCGGAAAACGAACAGAAGATGATGCCGAGCTCGGCGAGCTTTTCCTTGAAGGTCGTCGCCACCGAGACGCTGTCGAAGACGGCGTCGACGGCCACGCCGGCCAGCATCTCCTGCTCCCGGAGCGGAATGCCCAGCTTCTCGTAGGTCCGCAACAGCTCCGGATCGACCTCCTCGAGGCTCTTCGGGCGCCGGTTCTTCATCTTCGGCGCGGCGTAGTAGCAGATGTCCTGGTAGTCGATCGGGGGATAGTGCACGTTGGCCCACTTCGGCTCCTCCATGGTGAGCCAGTGGCGGTAGGCTTTCAAGCGCCAATCGAGGAGCCACTCGGGTTCGTGTTTTTTGGCCGAGATGAGGCGGATGATGTCTTCGTTGAGGCCCTTGGGGGCCTGGTCGGCCTCGATCTCGGTCACGAACCCCCATTTATACTCTTGATTGACAAGGACTTCGATGGAAGCGGCGGAGCTGGTTGCGTCAGGCATAAAGTTGTTTCACCTCCAGGATAGCCTAATCGCAACTTGACAGTCAAGATTTCAGCCCGTCGCGTGGCGCTTGACGGGCTCGAAATCATCCGTATAATTTAATCATACGTATGAACATCTCGAGCCCCGGCACGAAGGAGCGCATCCTGGACGCCGCCGAGCGCCTCTTCGCCGAGCGGGGCGTCGCCGCCACCTCCCTGCGCGCGATCATCGCCGCCGCGGGCGTCAACCTGGCCGCCGTGCATTACCACTTCGGATCCAAGGAGGCCCTCGTGGCCGCGGTAGTCGGACGGCGCGTGGAACCGCTCAACCGGAAGCGGCTCGAGCTGCTGGACGAGCTCGAACGCAAAAGCGGTCGCCGGCCGCCGCGCGTGGAGGAGATCGTCGAAGCGTTCGTCGCTCCGCCGTTGCGCTTCGGCGAGGACCCGGCCCGGGGGGAAATCTTCCTCAAGCTGATCGGACGGCTGCTGGCCGAGCCGGAGCTGTTTTTTGCCCGGATCGCCGCCAGCCAGTTCGCCCAGGTGCGTGACCGGTTCGTCGGCGCTCTGGCGAAGGCGTTGCCGCAGCTGCCGGCCGAAGAGATCCTCTGGCGCCTGATCTTCGCTGTCGGCGCGATGGCGCAGGCGACGCGTTCGGCGCCGTTCCTGGAGGCGGCAAGCGGAGGGCTGTGCCGGCCTGCGGCAATCGAGGAGACGCTGGGACGGCTGGTCCGCTTCATCGCAGGTGGGCTCCGCGCCCCTACGGAGGCTAAGAAACGGTGAAACGCGCGGGTTCCGTCATCGTGTTCGGACTCGCCCTACCGGCCGGGACGGCGGCCGAGCCGCCGCTGGCTCTGACGATGAGGCAGGCGGTCGAGCTGGCGCTCGCGCCGGACGGCAGCCTCGGGCTGCGCCTGGCGCTCGAGGCGGTTCGCCAGGCCGAGAGCCGCGCCGGCCAGGCGCGGGCGGCGCTGCTGCCGCAAGTTGAGACGTCGGTGTCGCGCGACAACCGGACGGTGAATCTGGAGGCGTTCGGCGTGCGCTTCCTCATCCCGGGCACCGAGTTTCGCACTCCCAGCCGCGCCGGACCGTTCACCGTCTTCGACGCCCGCGCCGCGGGCTCGCAGACCCTGTTCAATCTGAGCGCCATCCGGCGCTACCAGGCTTCGCGCCGTTTCGTCGATGCGGCTCGCGAGGAGCGTGACGGAGCGCGAGACGCCGTCGTGGCGCAGGTGGCGCGCACCTATCTGGCGGCGTTGCGGAGCGAGGCTCGCCTAGAGGCGGCGCAGGCCAACGTCCGCTTGGCCGAACGGCTGCTGGCGCTGGCCCAAAACCAGAAGGCCGCCGGGACGGGGACCGCGATCGACGTCACACGCGCCAGCGTGCAGCTTGCCGCCGAGCGCCAGAAGCTACTGGTGGCGGAAAATGAACGCGACCGGGCGCTCCTGGAACTGCTGCGGGCCGTGAATCTGCCCCTGGAGACGCGCCTGGAGCTGGCCGACCGGCTCGAGTTGCATCCGCTCGAGGAGACGTCCGCCGAACAGGCACTGGCCAGGGCGCTCGCGGCGCGGCCCGACTGGCGGGCGCAGCGCTTACGGGAACGGGCGGCGGCGGCCGCCGACAGCGCCGCCAGGTGGGAACGGTTGCCGTCGCTCGCCGCCTTCGGCAACTACGGCACGATCGGGTCCGCGCTCGACCACAACTTCCCTACCCGCACCTACGGCGTCAGCCTGCGCTTGCCCGTCTTCGACGGCGGGCGTCTGGAAGCCCGCCGCGCCGAGAGCGCCTCGCTCTTCCGGCAGGAACAGATCCGCACTCGCGACCTGCGGGCACGGATCGAGCTGGAGATACGCCTCGCGCTCAACGCGCTCCGATCGGCCCGGGAACAGGTCCGCGTGGCTGAGGAGGGTCTCGCGCTGGCGCGGCAGGAACTCGAGCAGGCCGAGCGGCGCTTCGCCGCGGGCGTCGCCGCCGGCATCGAAGTGAGCGACGCACAGACCCGGCTGGCGCGGGCGCGCGACGACCAGATCGCCGCCCTGGTGGCCCACGAGAGCGCCCGGCTCGATTTCGGACAGGCGGTCGGAGTCGTCGCCGCGATGATCCCGTGAGGCTTCGATGAGCAAGAGGAAACTGATCCCACTCGCTGTGGTCGCCGCGGGGGCGGTCCTGGTGGTCCTCTCCCGCCGGTCGAGCGGACCGCCCAACGGCCCGATCCGCATCTCGGGCAATCTCGAGATGACGGAAGTCAAGATCGCTTTCAAGATTTCGGGCAAGCTCGTCGAGCGGCTGGTCGACGAAGGCGATACCGTCGAAAAGAACGCCGTCGTGGCGCGGCTCGATCAGGAGCAGCTACTGCACCAGCGCGCTCAGGCGCGGGCGGCGCTGGAGGCGGCCGAATCCCAGTTGGCGCAACTCGGCACGGCGATCGATTACCAGCGCGCCACGCTCGAGGGACAGGTGGCCCAGCGCGCCGCCGAGCTCCGCGCGGCGCAGGCGCAGCTGGCCGAACTCGAGGCCGGGTCGCGCTCCCAGGAGATCGAACGCGCCCGGGCGCGCGTCGAAGAGGCCAAGACCGAGTTCGAACGCGCCCGGAGCGACTTCGAACGCGCCGAGACGCTCCTCCGCGGCGACGACATCTCCCGCGCTCAGTACGATCAGTTCCGGGCGCGCTTTGAGGCCGCCCGCGCCCAACTCCGCCAGGCTGCCGAAGCGCTCGCTCTGCTCGAGGAAGGCCCGCGCAAAGAGACCATTGAGGCCGCCCGCGCCCGCATGGACCAGGCCCAGGCGGCCTTGCGGCTGGCTGAGGCGCAGCGCCTGGAACTCCGCCGCCGCGAGCAGGAAATCGAGCTGCGCCGCGCCGAGATCGACCGCGCCCGCGCCCAGCTGGCGCTCATCGAGTCGCAGCTCCACGACACCGTGGCCGTTGCGCCGGTGAGCGGCGTCGTGCTCTCCAAGGCCGCCGAACCCGGCGAGGTCATCGCCGCAGGAACCACCGTCGTCACGATCGCCGACCTCGAACGTCCCTGGCTGCGCGGCTACATCAACGAGCGGGATCTCGGTCGCGTCCAGATCGGCGCCCGGGCGCGCGTGACCACGGACTCGTTCCCCGGCAAGGTCTACGAGGGCCGCGTCGCCTTCATCGCCTCCGAAGCCGAGTTCACGCCCAAGCAGATCCAGACGCCGGAAGAGCGCGTCAAGCTCGTCTATCGCGTCAAGATTGACGTCGCCAATCCCAACCGGGAGCTGAAGCTCAACATGCCGGCCGACGCTGAAATCCTGCCATGATCCGCGCCATGCATCTCACGCGGCGGTTCGGCGCGCTCACCGCCGTCGACCGGCTTGATCTCGAGATCGGTCCAGGAGAGATCTTCGGCCTGGTGGGGCCGGACGGAGCCGGAAAGACGACCACGCTGCGCATGCTCGGCGGTCTGCTCGATCCGAGCGAGGGCCGGGCCGTCGTCGCCGGCTACGACGTCGCCCGCCATCCTGACGAAGTCAAGGACCGGATCGGCTATATGGCGCAGCGCTTCGGCCTCTACGCGGATCTGACGGTCGACGAGAACCTGCGCTTTTACGCCGACCTGTTCGGCGTCCCGGCCGCCGAACGCGACCGGCTGACGCCGCGCCTGTTGCGCATGACGCGCCTGGAGCCGTTCCGCGATCGTCTGGCCGGCCGCCTTTCCGGGGGGATGAAGCAGAAACTGGCCCTGATGTGCACGCTGCTGCACCGGCCGCAGGTTCTGCTGCTCGACGAGCCGACCAGCGGCGTCGACCCGGTCTCACGGCGCGACTTCTGGGTCATTCTCACCGAACTCGCCGCCGGGGGCATCGCCGTGCTGCTCGCCACCGCCTATCTGGACGAAGCCGAGCGCTGCGCCCGCGTGGGCCTCCTCCACCAGGGCCGGCTGATTCGTTGCGCTCCGCCGGCGGAACTGAAACGGGAATTCGTCGAGCGCGGCCTCCGCGTCCGGCGCGTGGGCGCCCGAGAGGACGTGCGGCCGGACTTTCCGACGCTCGAGGATGTTTTCATCGCCTTCATCCAGGAGGAGCGAGACCGGCAGCCATGAACGCGGCGCCCGCCGTCGTCCTCGACAACCTGGTGAAGCGCTTCGGGAGCTTCCTGGCCGTGGATCATATCTCCTGCACTGTACGCCGCGGCGAGATCTTCGGTTTCCTCGGTCCGAACGGCGCCGGCAAGTCGACGACGATCCGCATCCTCTGCGGTCTGTTGCGTCCGACTTCCGGCAGGGCCCTGGTGGGCGGCTTCGACGTAGGCCGCGAGCCGGAGAAGGTGCGCGAGCGGATCGGCTATATGTCGCAGCGCTTTTCGCTCTACGAGGATCTCACGGTGGAAGAGAACATCGACTTTTTCGGCGGCGTCTACGGCGTCGCCCCCACGCGCCTGCGCGAGCGCAAGGAATGGGTGCTCCGCATGGCGGGTCTCGGGCGACAGCGGCGGCTCCCGGCGCGGCTGCTGGCGGGCGGCTGGAAACAGCGGCTGGCGCTTGGCTGCGCGATCCTACACGAACCGCCGATTCTGTTTTTGGACGAGCCGACTTCGGGCGTCGACCCGATCGCCCGCCGCGGTTTCTGGGACCTGATCTACGAGATGGCGGCGGCAGGCCAGACGGTGTTCGTCACCACGCACTACATGGAGGAGGCCGAGTACTGCCACCGGCTGGCGCTCATGCACCAGGGGCGCTTCATCGCGCTCGGCTCGCCGGAGGAGCTGAAACGGGAGCGCGGCCTGGCGACGATCGAAGAAGTCTTCGTCGCCGCCATCGAAGAGGAGGAGGGCAAGCGACGGTGAGCTGGCGCCGGACGGCGGCCGTGGCGCGCAAGGAGCTGCTCCACATCACGCGGGATCCGCGCAGCCTCGCCATGGCGCTGGCCGTGCCCTTGGTGATGCTCTTCCTGTTCGGCGTCGCACTAACGCTCGACGTCGACCGCATCCCCACGCTCGTCTACGACGCCGACGGCAGTCCGCAG
>JBBIMZ010000136.1:6504-8375 GCA_037444135.1 Solibacteraceae bacterium | reverse complement strand
GTGATCTCCGCGTTCGCGGCGCCGCTCAGCGCCGGCATCGCAGTGACCCACCGGGATGCGGCTTCTTCCGTCGCGGTCGTCACCGGCCATGAAGCCAAGAAAGACCACGAACGCGTCAATTGGGCGGCGCTGGCGAAACTGGACACGCTCGTGTTCCTGATGGCCGTGAACAACACGGGCGCCATCGCCCGCTCGTTGATCGGCAACGGAATGCCGCCGGAGACGCCCGCCGCCATGATCCAGATGGCCTTCTGGCCGGAGGAACGCGCGGTCTTCGGCACACTCGAGACCATCGAAAAAGAAGTTCTGGCCGCCGGCATCAAACCTCCCGGCACGCTGGTCGTCGGCAAGGTGGTCGCTATGAGGGAAAAGCTGGCGCGGGCGCAGCGGGAATTGAGACGCCGCCCTGACGGCAGTTCCCGCTTCGAACCGGCGCCGGCGCCGGACCAGCTCCTGCGCCTGGCGACGGCGGGACTCGCCGGCCAAGTGCTCGGCTTCACGCTCGAGCTGGCGCTGTTGGACCGCCTCGAACAGCCTCGCCCGGCGGCCGAGCTGGCGGCGGAAACCGGCCTGAACGAAGCGGCCTTGGGCGAGCTGCTCGAGGCGCTGGTCGCTCTCGGCATCCTCGAGCGCCTCCCGGAAGGCTACCGCAACCTCGAACTGGCCTCCCGCTACCTTCGCCGCGACTCGCCCCAGAGCCTGCGCCACCTCTTCCTCTACCAGAGCGGTTTGGCCGGGGGCTGGGACGCCGTCGCGCGCTACGCGCAAGACGGCTGCCCGGAGTTCCTCCCGCCGGGCGACGAAGCCGTCTATCGAGCCGCCTGCGAGGAGCTGGCGCGGTTTGCCGCGCCGGCGGTGATCGACAAGCTCGATCTGGCCCGCCGCGGCCCGGTGCTCCTGGTCGGCTGGGGAGGAGCGGCTTACCGCCAGGCGGCACTCCGCCGGTGGCCGGACCTCGAGCTGACCGAATGGAATCCCTTCCTTCCGCCCCGCCGCTCGCCGCCGCTTCTGGCGTGGCCCGGCGGGCAGTCCGATCTCGGGGCGATCCTGCTGTCGGGGTTGCTGGCCTCTTCCAATCGCGGCGAGGTCGAGCAGATGCTCCGCGCGGCGGCCGTTCACCTGCGTCCGGAGGGTCTGCTCGTGCTGCACGACGCTTTCCTGCCCGGCGGCGCGCTGCCGCCCCCGGAGGTCATCCTCGGCGCGCTCGGGCGCCGGATGGCGCGCGGCGGATGTCGCACCTGGCCGCTCGAGCGCCTCCAGCGCACGCTCGAGCGTCTGGGCTTTGCGCGAATCCAGGCGCAGCCTATGACGGCAGGCACACTGCTGGTGACGGCGGCGCGAACCGCAGACCCGCTATAGGGAGAGCTTCAACCCGAAAACGACCTGGTGGTTGCGGAACCCCTCGAACGTGTAGAAGGGCTCGGTCAAGCCGTACCAGCGCCACTCGGCGTAAGCCGACACCTTCTCGTCGAGCGGCACCAGGAACCGTCCGAACGGCTGGTAGTAGCGCGTCGGCCGGCTTCCGGAGCTGCGAAACAGCGTCCCGCCGGCGCTGATCTTCGGGATGACAACCTTGTGCCCCGAAGGCAGGTTCACGTCCAGAATCCCGGTGGCGGCATGCGCGTTGTCGCGGTAAAACGAATCCGCCCGCTCCAGGAACGGCAGCGCCAGAAACGAGATGTCCGAGCGCAACCGCGAGCGGCTGTAGTCGCCGAAAAAGCTCACGCGCTGCCCGCCCTTCGGCGTCCAGCGCACCGACAGCCCTCCCGCCAGGTTGCGGAAGTCATATTGAATGCCCGGCGACGGATTCTGGTTGTCGAGCAGGGAAAAATGTGCCAGCAACTGCACCGAGGCGAGCGCCTGCACCGTCG
>JBBIMZ010000136.1:5158-6494 GCA_037444135.1 Solibacteraceae bacterium | reverse complement strand
CCCGGCTCCGGAGTTGATGGTAATCGTGGAGGCTCGTCCGGAAATAGGTCTTCTCGGCGCCCCCCCGCTCGTAGTCCACGTTGAACGAAACGAGCTTGGCGGCGCGGAAATTGACGCCCGCCAGTCCCACGTGGCGCTTGAGCTGGCCGGTCTGCGGCCCCGCGCCCAGCGTGATGCTGGGCGTGCGGAGCTGGGCGTCGCCCCACTCGTAGCGGTGGCCGCCGCGGAGCGTCACCTTGCGCGTGACATCGACGAACGCGTCCACCTGCTGCCGGCTGTAGTTCATCACCAGCCGGTCGGGCGTAAACAGATTCACCGCTTCGGCCGCCGAGCCGGCGAAGAAAAGCTGCTGCACCAGCGCCAGCGAGGAAGCGTTGTGGAGCCGGTCGGTCAGGACGGCCTCCAGCAGGCGCACCCTCGGGTGGAGCCGGATCTCGGCCGAGAACATCCCGGAAGTGTGCGGCTGTTTGGCTTCCCCGGAAGCGAGGCTCTCGAGCGAATTGAAGAACCGCGTCGCGCCCAGATAAAACAATCCGCGGCCGCCGTCGTTGTAATCGATGTCGGTCCTGGGCTGGCTGAACTGGAATTGGGCGTACAGTTGGACGGCGTCCACCGGCGCCGCCGTGAAGACGCCCCGCGAATAAACGCTCTCGCCCCGCGCGCCGTAAGCCTGCCGGACCTGGGAGACGAACAGCTCCTGGCCGAGCAGCGGCACGCGGCGGTTGCCCAGATTGCGATCGGCCGTAAACACGGTCTGATCGTCCTTGAAAGCCGTGCCGCCCTGCTCGAGCGTCAGGTGCCAGCGGCGAAATTCAAAGTTCACGCCGCCGCGGAAGTTGTTCGTCTGATCGCGCAGCGCCGTCGCCACCGGATATTCGTTGCCGTTGGCGACAAACGGCGTGATCCCCCGGCCCGAACCCGAGTCGCGCGAAAACGCCACATAAGGGACGATCCGCTTGCCGGGACGCAGCTGAAGCTCGGCTTCGTAAAACCGGCGGCGGATGTCGAACGAACGCTGGTTGACGAGGCTCCCCTGCTCGATCGCGGGATTGGCGAAAGACGGCAGAAAGTTGAAGTAGTCGATGTTGCGGTAATCGAACCAGAGGCGGTAGCCGCCGCTGCGCTCCACATCGACGCGCGCGCTGTTGTAGGGATCCCCCCAACTGTCGGCGAAGAAGGTCAGCTTGTTGTAGAGCCGCCGCGCCGGATCGACCGAATGAAAGTCGACGCCCCGCACGCGGAAGCCTTCCTGCAAGTTGACGACGCTGCGGTAGGTCGCCGGATCGCCGGAAACCGTGGAACTCCACCGATAGCCGGCGTCGAGGCTGCCGAAAGT
>JBBIMZ010000136.1:2718-5140 GCA_037444135.1 Solibacteraceae bacterium | reverse complement strand
CACCGGGGAAGGCGGCTGCTGGCTTGCGGCCGGCAGGGCCGCGCACAGGACGGCGAACCAAAGCCAAGGAAGTCTCTTCATCGCAGCAGGTCCCGGCTCACGTGAGATCCGTGAATCTTGATATGGCAGACCGTGCAGTTGCGGAAGCGCGCGCTCCGCAAATCGTGGAACGCCGGCGGAATGCCCCCAAGCGCCCCCGATCGGGTCCCTCCAGCGGCAGCGGGCAGATTGGCGTGACACTCCAGGCAGAGGGTGCTCACCTGCTGGCGGACCAGCATGCGGGGATTGGCCGACCCGTGCGGCTCGTGGCAGCTCTGGCAGCCTTCGAGCCTGACGGGCGGGTGCTCGAAGGCGAACGGCCCGCGCTTGTCGCCGTGACAGCGCAGACAGCCCGGCTCGTTGCTCAGCGCCACGCGCTGGTTCTTGGCCAGGAACGTGCCGTGGGGATTATGGCAATCGACGCACGACATGGCCCCCTGCGCCAGCCGGTGTGCGTGCGGGCGCTGGAAACCGACCCAGATGTCGGCGTGACACTCGCCGCACCGGGCATTGGTTCTTTGGTTCGGGTGCGGCTCGAGCGAGATCTTCTCCGAGCCGTGCACCGTGTGGCAACGGATGCAGGCCACCTGGTTGCGCGCGTGTCCGCCGCGGATGCGGCCGGCGTTCGTCGGCTGATTCAGATGGCACTGGAGGCACCGCCGGTCGGCCTCGAGCGGCGCCAGCTTGCCCGGATTGACGATGTCGGCCGCGGCGACCGACTCGGCGTGCTTGGCGCCGGGGCCATGGCAGGATTCGCAAGTCCGGCCGGCCCAGCCGCGTGCTTGCTCCTTCTCTAAGAAAGCGTGCGCGTTCTTCTGAAACGAGGTGTAGATGTCCTCGTGGCAGGGCTGGCAGGTCTCCGAGCCCGCGTACGGCGACGGGCCGGCCTCCTGCGCCGCCAGCGGCGATGCGAGCAACAAGAGCAGGGGCAGGCAGCTCCGCCCGCCCCCGCGTCGCAGGTGAGCCATGTGCGTCACCGGGCGTGGACTTTGTCGATGGAGAATTCCCGGTCCGCTCCGTGGCAGGCCGCGCAACTCTCGCCCAGCGCCGACGTGTTGGCCAGCGCGTGCGAGGCGGCCTGCAAACTGTCATGGCAGCTGATGCAGGCGATCGTCTCCGGCCCGACCGGGTTCAGGTAGCCCCGCGGGTCGGTGACCTTCAACAGGTTCTGCGACAGCGGCAACCGATATGCGCCCGCAACATGGCAAGCCGTGCAGTTCTGCCGGAAGCCCGGATAGTGCACCTCGTTGTAGTTGTGCGGCACGTTGCCGAAGCCGTACACGGTGAACTCGCGGCTGAGCTCGGCCCCGCTGTGGATGCGGTGGATCATCGTCCTGAAATCGATCGCTTCGTCGGGCTTTTTGTCGGCCGGGCGCCGGGCCGCGTCCGTCATGTTCGGGTTGTGGCAGATCACGCAGTACTCGGTCTGGTTGCGCAGCGTGCCGTGAATCGTCAGGAAGTTGTGGCACTGGTTGCAGTTGGCCAGCTCGATGGCCTTCCGCCGCGGCTGCACCTCGGAGCCGTCCACGGAAAAGTACGTCACCACGTTCTTGCCCGCGTCGTTGACCGTCTGCTGCTTCTGCGTGCCCGGCAGCAACGTCACCGAGCGTCGGCCCTCGATGCCCATCGCCCAGGTGCCCTTGGCGTCGGCCGGGATCGGCCGGGCGAACGTGATCGTGTAGCGGTCCCCGGAACCCTGCGCGGCGAGCGCGCTTTGCGTGATGTAGGTCGCGTAGTCCGACGTCGGCCCGCCCATCACCAGCGACAGCGAGTTGAAGCTCGACGGGCTCAGCGGATTGCCCTGCTTGTCTTTCAGGGTGAACGTCACCGTCGGGGCCTTCCCGGCCACGCCGTCGCGGATCTCCAGAATCTCGAACACCACGCCCGGCAGCTCTTTGGAGAACATGGCCGTCGTATGCGCGCCCTTGATCGAAACGTCGAATTCGAGCTCGCCCTCCGGGACGTGGCAGTTCGAGCACTGCCGGTCGGAAACCTGGGGCAGGTTCGCGTGATTCTCGCCGGTGGCGAAGTTGACGTTGTCATGGCAAGAGCCGCAGGCCGCCCGGTTCGGATGCGTCAGCCAAGCGTCGGCCTGCGCGGCCCCGCGCCCCGACTCGTGGCAGGTCTCGCACTGCCGCGTCGTATCGCCGTCAAACGGCGCCACCGGGAAGGTGATCTCGGAAAAGTCCAACACATTCTGCCCGAAACCGACGATCCGGTACTTGCCCCCGGCACGCACGCTCGGCAGGTCCTTGCCGCGATGGATCTTGTGGATCATCACCGCAAAATCGACGGTGTTGCCCGTATCCGGATCCACGGTCTGCGGCTGGTGGCAAAGCACGCACCCGGCCACCGTGGTCCGCCCGGTCGTGCCGTGCGCGCT
>JBBIMZ010000136.1:2141-2673 GCA_037444135.1 Solibacteraceae bacterium | reverse complement strand
ACGTCGCGCACTTCCTTGACCGGCGAGCCGTCCGGCACGAACGTGTAGGTGACCTCCTTCAAGTTGATGCCGAGCTCGAACTCGGTCAGGTTGCGGTTGGCGTAGACGCCGATGGTGTGCGTCGCCGAGCGGTCGATGTCGCTCGGCGCCTTCGTCGCAAAGGTATAGATGTACTCTCCGTCGCCCACCTTCTCCCACCGGCCGCCGGAATCAGCCGCGGCCTGTACGGCCGACTGGCCGGTGATCGGGCTGCGCTGCACGCGCGTCGTGTAGGCCACGTACTGGCGCTGCCCGCGCGGAATCACCGCGGCGATCAAACTCGCGCTGATCGGTCCGGGCGTCTGAATCCCCTCCCGGTCCAGCGGCATGCCCCGCGGGTCGGTGAACTTCAGCCGCGCCCGGATCGTGCCATCGGCGGCGATCTCGGCCGACGTGGCGTAGGCGGCGGCATGCATCAGCGCCGTCACGGCGCCGCACTGGGCCCGGCCCTCCGGCGAGTCATACGGGATGCCCTGCACCATGAGCAGCGTGC
>JBBIMZ010000136.1:539-2131 GCA_037444135.1 Solibacteraceae bacterium | reverse complement strand
GCCGACAAAATCTTGATGTCCAGCCCGGGCCGCACGAACGCCAGCAGATTCGGATCGGCGTAATACGCTTTGTCTTGAGCGGTCCAAACCGGTTTCGTCGCGCTGACGAGGACGAACGAGCCCGCCAGCAGAGAGAGCACAAGTGCTACTTGAATGAGCTTCTTGGTAGCATTAGCGCAGCGCATCGAGATTCCTTCCCTTCAGTTAGAGTGGTCCGCCGCGGAATTCCATAGCAACCCGCATGCCAGCCGGCCGCCACCCTGGCAAAATGCAGAATTTCCGAACAACAGTACTTTCATATCTTGAATTCCGTTGGAACTTCCGCCCATCTTTGCGCGAGATCACCCACCATGGCCACCCCGGCCGCGTGGGAATCCCCACTCACGGCGTTGGAACCCGGATTGCTACTCGCTCGGGAGTGCCGGGAGCCAAACGCGTTCTCATCGTCGGCGGGGTCGCCGGCGGCGCCTCCTGCGCCGCGCGCCTGCGCCGGCTCGACGAGCAAGCCGGGATCATCCTCTTTGACCGCGGCCCGTACGTCTCCTTCGCCAA
Source organism: Solibacteraceae bacterium (assembly GCA_037444135.1). Classification (GTDB taxonomy): domain Bacteria; phylum Acidobacteriota; class Terriglobia; order Bryobacterales; family Bryobacteraceae; genus CALKXJ01. The sequence continues at coordinate 1,579 of JBBIMZ010000136.1, read as the reverse complement.
CTGCGGTCTGCCCTACTACGTCGGCGACGTCATCCGCGAAGAGGACCGCCTGTTGGCGGCCACCCCGGAGACCTTCCGCCACAACTTTAACATCGAAGTCCGCATCGAAAACGAGGTGGTGGCGGTCGACCGTCGGCGGCGCCGCATCGAGGTCAAGGACTTGCGTGCCGGCCGCCTCTACACGGAACCCTACGACGCCCTCGTGCTGGCCCCCGGCGCCCGGCCCGTACGCCCTCAACTTCCGGGCATCGGCCTGCCGGGCATTCACGTCCTGCGCACCATCCCCGACAGCCGCCGCATCCGCGAGTGGATCGAAGCCCGGCGGCCCCAGCGGGCCGCCGTCGTCGGCGGAGGGCTGATCGGCCTCGAAATGACCGAGAATCTGGTCCGGCGCGGCCTCCGCGTCACCGTCATCGAGCAGCAGGATCAGCTCTTGCCCCTGTTCGACCCGGAAATGGCCGAACCCGTGGCGCGCCACCTCGAAGAGAACCGAGTGGCGGTCGAACTCTCAAGTTCCGTCACCGGTTTCGAGCCCGGCGAGAGCGGCGGCGTGCGGGTGCGCACCGCCTCCGGGCGGGTCTTCCCGGCGGACTTGGTGATCCTCGCCGTCGGGGTCCGCCCCGAAACGGCGCTGGCCGAAGGGGCCGGCCTCGAACTGGGCCCCCACGGCGGCATCCGCGTCGACGAGGCGATGCGCACCAGCGATCCCCACATCTGGGCCGTCGGCGACGCCGTCGAAGTGCGCGACGTCGTCACCGGCGAATGGTGCCTGGCCCCGCTCGCCGGCCCCGCCAACCGCCAGGGCCGGATCGCCGCCGAGTCCATCTTCGGCCGGCCCGCGAAGTTCCGCGGCGTCCAGAGCACGGTCATCTGCGCGTGCCTGGGCCTGATCGCGGCCATGACCGGCGCGAGCGAAAAGCGGCTCCGGGCTGCGGGCCTCGCCGGCTTTCAGGCCGTCTACCTGCATCCGGGCAGCCACGCCGGCTACTACCCCGGCGCGCGACCCATCCATATGAAGCTGCTGTTTTCCGCGCGGGACG
>JBBIMZ010000136.1:0-495 GCA_037444135.1 Solibacteraceae bacterium | reverse complement strand
AAGCGCATCGACGTCATTTCCATGGCCCTCCAGATGGGCGCCTCCGCCTTCGATCTGGCCGAGGCCGAACTCTGTTACGCGCCGCAGTTCGGCGCCGCCAAGGACCCGGTTAACCTGGCAGGCATGATTGCCTCCAATGTCCTCACAGGCGACCTGCCGCTGGCCGACTGGCGCCGGCTGGAAAGCACGGACGCCTTGCTGCTCGACGTCCGCGAGCCGCTCGAATTCGCCCGCGACCACCTGGAAGGCGCCGTCAACATCCCCTTGAGCCAGTTGCGCCAGCGCTACGCGGAGCTGCCCCGCGACCGCGAAATCTGGGTGCATTGCGCCCTCGGCCAGCGCTCCTACTACGCCGTGCGCTTCCTCGCGCAGAAAGGCTACCGCGTCAAGAACCTCCCCGGCGGCCTCTTGACCGGGTGGAGCCTGGTCGCCTGAGCCGCTTCAGGCGGGGCGCGCGCTTAACAGCTCGTTCACCTTCGCCAGCAGTTCCTCCCG
>JBBIMZ010000135.1:0-8385 GCA_037444135.1 Solibacteraceae bacterium | reverse complement strand
GTCGAGGCCGACGAAGTCGAAGTGCGCATCCCGCCCGGGGTGCAGTCCGGTTCGAGGCTGCGCGTCGCCGGCAAAGGCAACGCCGGCGTGATGGGCGGGCCGCCCGGGGATCTGTTTATCACGGTCCGCGTCGAACCGCACCCGTTCTTCGAGCGGGACGGTGACGACATCAAGATTAAGGTGCCCATTACGGTTTGGGAGGCCTCGCTCGGCGCCAAGATCGAGGTGCCCACGATCGACGGCCGGGCGTTGCTGAAGATTCCGCAAGGGACGCAGAACGGACAAAAATTCCGGCTCCGGGAAAAAGGCGTTTTCAACTCCCGCAAAGGCGTCCGCGGGGATCAGATCGTCGAGGTGGAGGTTCTGGCGCCTTCGCCGCGGGACGAGCGCACGCGTTCGCTGCTGCGCGAGCTGGCCGAACTGCACACGGAAGACCCGCGGGCCGAGATCTGGACGAAGGTGTGAGCGATGGCCAAGCCGAGGAAGAAAGCCGCTTACATGATCTCCGCCGTGGCCGAAGAGTACGGGATTCACCCCCAGACGCTGCGGCTCTACGAACGCGAGGGGCTGCTGAAACCCTCGCGCAGCGAGGGCAACACGCGCCTGTACACCGAGCGCGATCTGGAGCGCCTGGAGATGATCCTCAAGCTGACGCGCGAGATGGGCGTCAATCTGGCCGGCGTCGAGATTATCCTGAACATGCGCGAGAAGATGGAGGCGATGCAGAGGCAGATCGAAGAGTTCGTCGCCACGCTAAACCGCGAGCTGGCCGCCCGCCTCGGCCAGAAGCCCCAGGAGGAGCACTCGCTCATCCCGGTGATCGAAGTCCCGAAATTCGACTCCGGTCTGGATTCTCCCCCGAAGAACCGGCGCGCCTGAGCCGGGCGGCGCCGTCAGCCTCCGCGCCGGATGTAGGTGGCGTGCCGGCCTGGCGGCGCTTCCGCCGAGTAGACCTCCAGCCCGCTGCGCGCGAGCGCGTCGATCAGCGGCTCGGGACGAAAGCTGCTCGTAAGCTCGACGATCTCTGCAGGCTCGAGCGCGGCCAGAACCCGGCGCACCTTTCCCAGCGGGTGCTCGCCGGCGGCGAGGATGGCGTCGGCGTCGAGCGAAACCCGGATCCGGTCCTGCTCGAGCCAGGCGGGCGCCTCCGCCGGGGCCGGCTCGGCCGCGGATTCGCGGACTTCGCCGCCGCTCTGACCGGCCGCTTCGCGGAGCCGCCGCACCAGGTCACGGACGCTCAAGCCGCCGATGCGCGCGGCCTGCTCGAGCGTGGCGATGCGGGCCACGGTCCGGCGCAGCACCGGATTCTTCAACTTCGCAAAGGCGGGCGCACAGGCCACCAGCGTCTCCTCGAGTTCCGGATAGGCCTCGAGCAGGGCACCGACCTTCGTTTCCGGGCTGATCGGCAGGCTCATCCGGCGGCTCCCACCGGCGCCTCGTCGTACTGAAGCAGGCGCCGTTCCCCTTCGAGTTTCCGGATCGCGGTGATGTCCTGCGTCACCTCCAGCGTGCCGAGGTAGCGCCCCTCCCGGTCCCGCACCGCGAAATAGCGGATGTGAACGAAGCGCCCGTGGAAGTCGATCCAGAACTCGGCGACGTCGTGCCGCCCCTCACGGAAATCCGACAGGATCCGGTCGACCACGGCGACGCTCCGCGGCGGGTGGCAGTGCTGCACCTTGCGGCCGATGACGGCCTTGCTCCGGGCGAAGATCCGGTGCGGGCCCTCCGAGTAGAAGGCGACCCGGTCGTCGGCGTCGACGAAGGTCAGATCCAGCGGGAGCGTGGCGAAGATGGCCGTCAACTGCTCGAGAGTGAGGTTCCCCGTCGGCAGTTGAATCCCCTCCGTGGACGGCAGCCGGAGCCCTTGGCGGACCACCGCATCCGGGGGCCGGTAGCCGTCGCGGGGCTCCACCAGGCACCAGCCGTAGCGCGGCGAAGCCTGCCAGATCTCGGCCCAGTCCTCCTCGGTGAAGGTATCCTGGCACAGCGGCAGGAAAATATTCTCTTCCTTGTAAAGCATCTCCTCGACGGCGCCCAGCGCGGAGGCGGCCACGGTAGAAGCGAGGATCTTCCACTCGGCGGCCGTGACGTTCTCCTGCTCGAGCGCGGCGGCGAGGCTCTTGAGCAACTGGCGGACTTCGTCGTCTTTGGCCCACATCACCTTCGACGGTCCGGTGATGCCGTGCCGCTCCAGGCGCGAAAAGAAGGCGTGTTCCTTGCGCTGGTAGTGCTTGTCGATGTCCTGGAGTTCGTTGAGCGCCTGCCGCCACTCGAGCACAAGGGGGCCGGCGTCGGCCTCGTCGGGCAGCGCCTGGATCTCGGTCATGATCCGGCGCATGCGCGCCATCACCTCGCGTACGGCCTGGTTTTCCCGCCGGAAGGTGTCCACCGGATGCCCCGGCGGAAAGCTTCGCACTGGCAGCTGGACCAGCACGTCGCGAGTCACCTGCGAGTGCAGGTCGCACATGGACTGGATCTCTTCGACGGGCATGCCTTCGGCCATGAGCTCCTGCTCCATGGCCACGATCTCGGAGTAGTCGGTCTGACGCACCAGCTCCCGCAGGCGGGCGCGCACCTCTTCGGGTGAACCCCCTCGGTGGAGATGTTTGATGATCTCTTTGAGCGTGCGCACCCGGTGCGCCCGGTTGTCGATCAATTCGCTCATTTCACTCTCTTCCTAATGCGAGCGTACGGCTCCGCCGGCCGGGTGCGCGATGACTTTAGTCACAACGGCGGCCGCTCAGCGCCGCCGCGGTCCGATCTGTTCAAACGGAATAGGAACGAAGCCCTCGGCCAGCGCCGGTGAATCCGGCAGGAGGCGAAAGTCTCGGCGCGACTCATCGGCCAAGTGCGCTCCGGCGTCGATCCAGTTGGACTCCACCTGGGCCGTGGCGCCCCGGCGCAGGTCCAGGAACCGGCCCCGGATCGCGATGTTGCGCCGGATGACGTTACCTTCGGGCGGCACGCCCCGGCCGGCCTCCAGATAGGGCTGCAGGGACTTCAGCGCCGGATAGCGTGTGATGAACGGCGGCTCGAGCCAGTTCATCGCCTCCAGCCTTTCGCGCATGGTCTTGTTGACCATCTCCTGCCAGACCGGCCGGGGATCGATGCCGCGCGCGTCGACGTGCACGGCCGGCTCGCAGTCGATGAACAGATTGTTTTCGACGACGTTGTCGCGGCCGCCGCCGATGAAGACGGCGCGCGGCGTCCGGTAGAAAACGTTGCCGAAGACGGTGACGCCGCTGGCGCAATCGTCCAGATACACCACCATGCTGCCCATGCCGACGCCGCCGGTCTCGTGAAAGTAGTTGTGCCGGATGACGATGCCGCGCTCGGTGTAGTCGCGCCCCATATAGAAGGCGCCGACGTCGCCGGTTTCGAGGCACACGTGGTGGATCTCGTTGTATTCGATCAAATGATCGTTGCCCGCCAGCAGGATCGCGTTGTGGGGCGAGTGGTGAATCAGGTTGTGGGCCACGCGGTGGCCGACGCCGCGGAGCCGGATGCCGGGCGGGTCGGTCTTGGACCACTCGGCCACGTCATGGACGTGGTTGTTCACGGCGCTGTGGCCGGCCGGCGTCAACGTTCGCCGGTCGCCGCCTTCGAGCAAGACGCCCGCATCGCCTGTCTGATAGATGTGGCAACCTTCGACGGAATGCTTCAGCCCGCCGCGCACGTCGATGCCGTGGTTGCCGACGTTGCGGATCGCCAAATCCGCCAGCCGGACGCGCTCGCCGCCGCGAACCTCGACGGCGGTGGCGCGCGTCGCTTCCAGTGTCAGCCGCTCGATGGTCACTTCGCGCGCTTGGCGCACTTCAATAAGCGGAGCGCCGAGCAGCGAGAGCAGCAGCTCGGCGGAGTCGATCGGAGCCGGCGGCCAGAAATAGAGCAGGCCCCGGTCCTTGTCCAGAAAATACTCGCCGGGCTGGTCCAGCTCCTCGAGAACATTCAGGAAATAGAAGCGCTGTCCGGCGCGGAAGCCGTAGAGGCCGTACGGCGCGCGCGTGCGCACGAAGCCCTTGTCGCGGTCAAACTCCTCGACCGCCTCATAGGAGTTGGCCCAGTCCCAGGACCAGTAGCCGTGCACCCAGACGCCCGCGGCGGACTGCCACGGCGCCGGCCGGTCTCCGGAGAAGTAAAAGCCGTACTCGAGGCGGCCATGACGGCGTCCGTGACCGTCGTCGGGCGGGTTGGGGTCGGCCGGCGCGGAGATTTTTGCCCAGCCGCCGCCCGTGGCGTCGCGGTTCGGCCAGCGCGCCAGCGTCATGCGCTTACCGCCGAAGAACAGTTCCGCGTGCGCCGGCTCGACGCGCCCGACGAAGCCGCGGCGGCGGAGCTCACCGTAAGTGCGGATTCCCAAACGCCCGAGGTCACACACCAACACGTGCGGACGCGCCTCCGGTTTGAGCCTGGAATCTTGCGCCGGACGGAAATCCCGCAGCCGGCGCCCGCCGAGCAGACGCGCGCCATCTTCTCCGCGCAGCGTCAGATTGTCGCGCTGGATGAGCAGGGTGCGATCGAGCACGTAATCGCCGCGGGCCAACACGATCGTGCCGACCTTAGGGTTCGCCACGGCCTGGAACAGACCGGCCACGTCTTTGACGCGGACGCTCTGGCTCGGCGCCGCAAGGCCCGCCATGAACACGATGAGAGCGAACATGGCTTCCACTTTAGCGGAAGGCAGGCGCCCGGCGATCCTGTTTAGGAGGCAGGACTCCCGGAATCAGAGTACTCGAGCGATTCGGAGACCCCCTTGTGGTCTTGCAGGAAGACGTCGAGCCGGAACTGTACCCGATCGGACCGTTTGCGGTAGATCACGCTGCCGTAGCGCAGATGGCCGATGTCCAGATCGACGCTCCGCTCGCTGTCGCCCTCCCGGATCCACAGCACTGCCCGGCGGGCCTGACGCACCGCAGGCGCCTGCCGGTCCCACTGCAAGTGCACGCTCCCGGCCGAGGCCGAGGCCGTCAGTTTCAAGGCGTAGGGATCCTCCCGGGCGCCTTGACTGAGCTCGGACCGGACGCTGAGCGCCACGTGAAAGCCCAGAATCGTGCCCACCAGCAAGAAAATGAACGAGAGCGGGAGCCAGACCCAGTTGCTGCGCAAAGACAACGACCGGGGACGGATTCCTGTGCCTGGCCGCTCCCCGGAAGGGCTGGTTTCCCTCTCGAGCAGTTCGTCGGTGTCGTGCGCGCCGCTCATACCGCCCCCTGAACCTATCGGTGGATTCCCGGCGTCCGTTTAGGGATACTGGCCGAGGATGGCCGGGATTCTTTACGTGGTGGCGACGCCGATCGGCAACCTCGAGGACATCACCGAGCGGGCGGCCCGCGTCCTCGGCCAGGTGGACCTGATCGCCTGCGAGGACACGCGTCAGACGCGCAAGCTGTTGCAGCACCTCGGAATTGAAAAGCACCTAGTGAGCTATCACGAACACAACGAGGCCCGGCGCGCCGACTGGCTCCAGCGTCGCTCTGGTCTCCGATGCCGGCACGCCTGTGGTTTCCGATCCCGGCCTGGCCCTCATCCGGCGCGCGGCTGAGCGGGGCGTCGCGGTCGTGCCCGTTCCCGGACCGTCGGCGGTCATCGCCGCGCTTTCGGTATCCGGCCTAGCCGCCGACAGCTTCTACTTCGCCGGATTCCTTCCGCCCAAGCGGATGCAGCGCCGCCAGGCGCTCGAACGGCTCAAGCCGCTCGAGTGCACGTTGGTGTTCTACGAAGCGCCGCACCGGATCCTCGACACTCTTTCGGACATCGGCGAAATCCTGGGCGACCGGCCGGTGGCGTTGGCGCGTGAGCTGACCAAGATCCACGAGGAGTTCCTCCGGGGCACGGCCGCCTCCGTTCGTGCGGAGCTGGCGTCCCGGCCGGCCATCCGGGGCGAATTCACCCTGCTGGTCGGCGCCGGGAGCCGCAGCCGGAGAACCGCTCCGGATCCCTCGGCGATCCGCGCCGTTGTCGAAGAATTCGAACGGCAGGGCATGCCGAAGATGGAAGCGGTGAAAGCCGCCGCCCGCGCCTGCGGCGTCTCCAAGCGGGAGGCCTACCGCATCATTGCGGGCCGGTGAAGCCCGGCGTCTCAAGCGCCTCTCAGGAAGAAGAACCGCGCCACGAACAAGGCGGTCATCAAGTACACCAGCCAGGGCACGGTGCGCCACTGACCGCGCAGGATGCGCAGCAGCGTGTGGATCGTGAAGCCGAAGGCCAGTCCGTTGGCGATGCTGAACGTCAGCGGAATGCTGATCATCGTCAGGAAGGCGGGGATCGAGACGCCCGGGTCGAGCCAGTCGATTTCCGCCGCGTGGGAAATCATCAGCGAACCGACCAGGATCAGCGCCGGAGCGGTCGCCGCCGCCGGCACGGCCCCGACCAGCGGCGCCACGAACAAGGCCGCCAGGAACAGCAGGCCGCAGACGATCGCCGGGACGCCCGTCCGGCCGCCGGCGACGACTCCGGCGGCGCTCTCGATGTAGCTGACGACGGTCGAAGTGCCGCCGAGCGCGCCCACGATGGTCGCAGAGGCGTCGGCGGCCAGGATCCGGTTGACGCGCGGGATCCGGTTGTCGCGGTCGAACAGGTTCGCCTTCTTGGCCACTCCGACCAACGTGCCGATGTCGTCGAACAGATTCACGAACAAGAAGACCAGCACGATCTCGATGACCTCGGGCTTGAGCGTGCCGGCCAGATCGAGCTGGAAGGCCGTGGCGGCGATCTCGGCGAGCGAGTAGGTGCGCGGCCGCCACTCCACCAGCCCGGCGGCCACGCCGGCGGCCGTGGTCGCCAGAATGCCGAGCAGAATGGCGGCGCGCACCCGGCGGGCCATCAGCGCAGCCGTCAGCACCAGCCCGGAGAGCGCCAGAAGCGTCGTGGGCCGGCGCAGGTCCCCCAGGGCCACCTTCGTCGACGGGTCCGCGACGACGATGCCGGCGTTCGACAGCCCGATGAAGGCGATGAACAGTCCGATGCCGACGGCGACGGCCGCATAGAGTTCCGAGGGAATCGAATACAGAATCAATTCGCGGATGCCGGCGAAGGTGAGCACCAGAAACAGCACCCCGCTGAGGAAGACTGCTCCGAGCGCCACCTGCCAGGAAATGCCCATGGCGCGCACGACGGCGTATGTGAAGTAGGCGTTCAACCCCATTCCGGGCGCCAGGGCGATCGGATAGCGCGCGTAAGCGCCCATCAGAAAGCTGCCGAACGCCGACGAGACGCACGTGGCCGCGACCACGGCCGTATAGGGCATGCCGGCGTCCTGGAGGATCGACGGGTTGACGAAAATGATGTAGGCCATGGTCAGGAACGTGGTGAAACCGGCGAGGATTTCGGTCTTCCAGTTCGTGCCGAGCCGCTCGAATTCGAAGTAACGCTCCAGGTACCGCATTGGCCACTTGCCAGCATAGCCGCCGGCGGCCTTCCGCGGGAAAATGTAAGAGGGGAATTCGGATGCGGAGCCGGTCCGGGTGGACGCTCGTAGTCCTGCTCGCGGCTGCGGGCGGGGCGTTCGCGCAGCGCGAGGGACCGCTGGAGGTGAAGGGACCGAGGCGGCGTCCCGCCTCTCCCGCGCCGGACACGCGCCCGGCGGCTGAGCCCCTGCCCCCGTGCCGCGCCGAGGCGGACCGGACCTCGGCGGAGTGTGTTTGGAGCGAAGTCGTGGTCTCGGCCGAAGGGCGCGTCCTCGAACAGCGCGTCCACCCGCCCGGATACGACCCGTTTCTGGCGCGCACCGCCGAGCGCGTGCGGAGTTTCGCCGAGCTGCTGCCGGACTTTCTCTGCGAGCAGCTCGTCTACCGGTTCGACAGCGATTCCCGCCCGCCGCGCTGGCGCCTGCGCGACCGCGTCAGCGCGGAGGTGCTTTACGCGGGCGGCCGCGAAACTTACCAGAACCTCCGGCGCAACGGCAAGCCGGTCGACTACGCGCGCGTCGAGGACACGGGGACCTGGTCGACCGGCGAGTTCGGCACCCTGCTGCAAGATCTGTTCTATCCATCGACTGCGGCGCGCTTTGTGTTCGTGCGCGATGCCGTCATCGGCGGCGGCGCCGCGCGCCTGTACGACTTTTCCGTGCCGCAGACCCGTTCCCACTGGCGTGTCGACTTCGAGGGCCGCGTGCTGTATCCCGCCTACCAGGGATCGCTCTGGATTGATGGCGAGAGCGGCCATGTTCTGCGAATCGAAATGCAGGCGCGCGACGTGCCGCTGGCCTACCCGATGGATGTCATCGAAATGACGGTCGACTTCGGCCCGGTGCGGATCGCCGGCGTGCAGTACTGGCTGCCCGTGCGGGCCGAGAACCTGGCCTGCAAGCGCTACTCGGCTTACTGCACGCGGAACGAAAGCTTCTTCAGCAATTTTCGCCGGTTCACCGCTGAGTCCGTGTTGACG
>JBBIMZ010000134.1:0-8455 GCA_037444135.1 Solibacteraceae bacterium | reverse complement strand
GAGAAGAAGAAGGAGCCGGCCGGCCCGCCGCACGGCGGCGACATGGAGTACTAAGACCGAAGCGACGCCGCCATGCGCCCCAGGCGCCGGATCAGCATCACGCAAAGGCCGTCCCCGCGCGGCGGCCTTTGCTTTCTCCAGCCTTGTAACCGAATCGTAACACATTGATTTTGCCGCGGTTCGCCGTACCGCCGATTCGGCTATCCTGAAGAAGAGAGCTTATGCGCATACTGCCGCGACAGGAGAAATTTTTCGAGTTCTTCACCAGCCACGCCGCTTGTATCCTGCGGGCTTCCGAGCTGCTGCTCGAGGGCGTGCGCGCGGGCAATTCCCACCTGCCGGAGTACGCCCGCCAGATCAAGGACCTCGAAGATCAAGCCGACAAGATCATCCACGACCTCGTGGCGAAACTCAGCCGGACGTTCATCACGCCGCTGGACCCGGAGGACATCCACCGGCTCTCGGGCGCGCTCGACGACGTGATGGACGGCATCGAGGACTGCGCCCACCGCCTCGCGGCTCACGGCGTCGATCCGATTCCGCCGGCCGCAGTGCGCCTATGCGAACTGGTTCATCAGAGCGCGATCGAGATCCAGAGAGCTGTCACTGCCCTCGAGGATGACCAGCCGGTCAACCGACACTGGATCGAGATCAACCGCCTGGAGAACGAAGCCGACCACATCTATCGCGAGGCGGTGGCCGACCTGCTGCGCCACGAGACGAACGCCATCCTGCTGATCAAACAGAAGGAGCTTTTCGAATATCTTGAGGAGACGATGGACCGGACCGAGGACGTCGCCGACGTACTGCAAAACGTCGTCGTAAAGAACAGCTAGCTCGCTCGCGGACTCCTGCGATGCCGGTCGAACTCGTCATCCTGATTGTCGTCCTCGCCCTCCTGTTCGATTTCTTCAACGGCTTCAACGACGCCGCCAATTCGATCGCCACGGTGGTGGCGACGCGCGTGCTGACCCCGGTCCAGGCGGTGGGTTGGGCAGCCTTTTTCAATTTCGTTTCGGCGTTTACCTTCGGCACGGCTGTGGCCAAAACGATCGGCTCGGGGATGGTCCGGCTGGAATTCGTCACGCCCTACGTAATCCTGGGCGGGCTGATCGGGGCGATCCTCTGGATTTACGGCACATCGGCGGTCGGCCTGCCGGTGAGCGCCTCGCATACGCTCGTGGGCGGCTATGCCGGGGCGGCGATGGCGCACGCCGCCGCCGAGAAGGGCTAGGTGAACGCCTTCGGAGCGCTGATCCTGCCCGGCTGGGTTAAGCCGGTCATCTTCATCGTGCTGTCGCCGGTGCTGGGCCTGGTGCTGGCGGGGCTGCTGATGGTCGCCGTGTACTGGCTGTTTCAGAAATCTACGCCCAAGCAGATGGACGTATATTTCCGGCGCCTCCAACTGGTTTCGGCCGCGGCCTTCAGCTATTCGCACGGCACCAACGACGCGCAAAAGACGATGGGAATCATCACCGGCGCGCTGTTCACCGGCGGTTTTCTCCCGACCTTCGAAGTGCCCGTCTGGGTGATCCTGGCCGCTCATGCGGCCATCGCGCTCGGAACGCTGGCGGGCGGCTGGCGTGTGGTCGAGACGATGGGTACGCGGATTACGCAGCTGCGGCCGCGCGAGGGTTTCTGCGCCGAAACCGCCGGCGCCTTCTCCATTCTGTTCGCCACGGTTTTGGGGCAGCCGGTTTCGACCACGCATACGATTGCCGGAGCCATCGCCGGCGTCGGCGTCGTCCGGCGCGTCAAGGCGGTGCGCTGGCGCATGGCGCGGAAGATCGTCTGGGCCTGGATGCTGACGATCCCATGCTCGGCCGGGGCCGCCTGGTTATGCTATCTCCTGCTGCGGGCCCTGTTCCACGCCCGCTGACGCGGCGCCGGCGGGCCGCGCCAGCGTCACCACAGCCTGCGCCTCGGCCGCGCGTCCCTCGCCGACCGGACCGACCTTCTCGGCGGTCTTGAATTTGACCGAGACGCGATCCAGCTCCAGCCCGAGAATGCGCGCCAGGTTCTCCCGGATCGCCAGCCGGTAGCCGCTCAACCTGGGCCGCTCAAAGATGACCGTGGCGTCGACGTGGATGAGCCGGAAGCCGAGCCCTCGCGCCAACTGCAAGGCGTGACGCAAGAAGAGTTCGCTGGCGGCACCCTTCCAAGCGGCGTCGCTGTCCGGGAAATGCATGCCGATATCGCCCAGGGCGGCCGCGCCGAGGACCGCGTCGGTGACGGCGTGACAGAGCACGTCGGCGTCGGAATGTCCCTCCAAGCCGAAATCGGCCTCTACGCGCACGCCGCCGAGCACCAGCCCGCGCCCGGCGCCGGTCCGGTGCACATCCCAGCCGATCCCGGTGCGGTACTCCTCCATCTCAGGAAACCTTCTGGCCGGCCGTCTCCCGGGCCAGGTAAAACCGGGCCAGCTCTATGTCCCCGGGCTTGGTGATCTTGATGTTGGAGTCCGTGCCCGGCACGACGCTGACCTCGACTTTCTCGAGGCGCTCGACAAGGCTGGACTCATCCGTGCCGAGGAAGCCGTCGCGGCGGGCCCTTTCGAAAGCCTCTTGCAACAGCTCCAGCCGGAACACCTGCGGCGTCTGCGCCAGCACGAGCCGGTCGCGCGGCAGCGTCGCCCGGACCTTAGTGCGGTGCACCTGCTTGACCGTGTCCACGGGAACGACGCCGACGATGGCCGCGCCGGTCCTGGCCGCTTCTTCGATCACCCGGCGCAAGGTCTCCTCGTCGATAAAGGGCCTTACGGCGTCGTGGACCGCGACGAGATCCGTATCCGCCGATACCTCGGCCAGTGCGTTCTCGACCGACTCCTGGCGCGTCCGGCCGCCCTCGACCAGCCGGACGGGCTTCGGCGGCCGCTCGTGGCGCAGCAGTTCCTGCACCCAAGCCATATCCTCAGGGCGCAGAGCCACCACGATTTCGCTCACCAGCGGGCTGTTGAGGAATTTGCGGATCGTGTGCACCAGGATCGGCGCGCCTTCGAGTAGCATGAACTGTTTCCGGCTCGTTCCGGTGCCTTCCGGCGAAGCCGGCCTCATTCGCGTGCCGAGACCCGCCGCCGGCAATATGACCGCCACTTTCATAGGCAGGGCGAAAGACCGTGAAGACTAAATAATACTCGATCGCGCCGGGCCGCGGAGCGCCCGCTCAGACGGAACTGCCGGCCCGCTCGCGCTGGGAACGGTCGGCCCGCTCCGGCTTGTCCGCGGCTTTCTCGTGCACGGCGTGGACTCGCTCGTCGTAGCGCCCGAAGATCATCTTGCCGGCCGTGGTTTGCAGGACGCTGGTGACGGAGATGTCGATCGTCTTCGAGATCATCTTCTTGGCGTTGTCCACCACCACCATCGTGCCGTCGTCCAAGTAGGCGACGCCCTGGTTGTACTCCTTGCCTTCTTTCAGGATGAAGACGCGCATCGTCTCGCCCGGCAGGACGATGGGCTTGAGCGCGTTGGCCAGTTCGTTAATGTTGAGGACCTCGACGCCGTGCAGGTTGGCCACCTTGTTCAGGTTGAAGTCGTTGGTGACCACTTTGCAGTTGTAAAGTTTGCCGAGCTCGACCAGCTTCATGTCGACGTCGCGGATGTGGGGGAAATCCTCTTCGAGGATCTGCACGTTCAGCTGGGGCATCTTCTGGAGGCGCTGGAGGATGTCCAGGCCGCGGCGGCCGCGATTGCGCTTGGTCGAGTCGGCCGAATCGGCCACGAGCTGGAGCTCCCGCAGGACGAATTGCGGAATCACCAGCGAGCCTTCGAGAAAGCCGGTCTCGGCCACGTCGGCGATCCGGCCGTCGATGATGACGCTCGTGTCGATGATCTTGAAAGTCTGGCGGGCCGCTTTCTCGCCGCCGAACAGCCCCCCGAGCGCCGCCAGGTTCAGCATGTCGCCTTTGTTCGCGCCGACGACCAGGCCGACATACGTCATCAACAGCAGCAGCGTCAGTTGCAGGAACGCAAGCGTCGTCGAACTGCCGGGCACAGACTCGGCCAGCACCTTTGACATCAGAAAGGCCCCGACGATGCCCAGGACCGAACCGATGGCGGCGCCGATCAGCCGCTTCAAGCTCACCTGCCGCACGCGAATCTCGAACAGCACGATCGCAACGCCAGTCGCCAGCCCGAGCGCCCCCGCCCAAGGAGCCTTCAGCCCGAAGGGCTCCAGAAAGTGTGCGGCCACAATGACGACGAGAACGAAAACAATGCGGATAAAAAGGAGATCGTTGAACATGTCACCCTCCGCGGTGACCCGGCTTCAGGACGCGAAAGCACGTAAGATCCCGCCAAAAGTATACCATCGACGCCGGACGACGCGTCGTAAACAAATGCGCGGGGGAAAGACTGGCGGCGGAGGGATCGCGGGGGGCGTGGCGGCAGAAGCGCAGCCGCCCCGCCAAACGCTCGGCGGGCGTCAGAGCACTTTGGCCAATTCCTGGGCAAAAGCGCTCTGCGGAGTGCTCTGCTTGGCCGAACGCCGGGAGCCCTTCCCGCCCCGCCGCGACCGCTCCGGCGCCTTGGCCTGGCCTTTGGCGCGAGGCGGCTGCGCCGGATTGGCCCGCAGCATCCGGTCCTCCAGCGGCGCCCGGTCGAACCGGCGGATAATGGCGTTCATCTCTTCGCTGTTCGGCGCTTCGATGAACGCGAAGCCCTTGGATTCCTGGGTCTCCGGATTTCGGATCACTTTGACCGAATCGGCGACCAGGTTCTCAGCGTGCAACCACGACATGATGTCGTCGGCGGTCACCCAAGCAGGGAGATTTCCAAGAAAGACGGTATAACTCACCTTGATTACTGTTCACTCCGTGGGAGATTTGCGGGACCTGTGCGGTGGAGGCGGTCCATGCGAACTCCTTGATGATATCATAGATGACCGCACGCGGGCAAATGGCCGCTTGCAGCGCTTCGCTTAAGTTGCTGATTCCACCAGAACTAATCAATTCGAATCAACTCGCGAACCGCCTGAACCGGCCGGTGTGGCGACCTTCGGCCCCAGCCGCTCGAGCACACGCCTGACGGCCTCGACCGTCGCGCCGACGTCCTCGGCCGTGTGAGCCGCCGAGATCGAACATTGTTTGGTGGCGAGCGGAAAGAAGTAGACGCCCTCCTCGATGAGCCCCCGCCGCATCGCCTCGTCGAGCCGGAAATCGTGGTGTTGGGCCAGATCGTGCCAGTCCACGGGCTCGTGATCCATGAAGTACAGGCAAAAGGCCGAGCCCTGCCGCGCGACCACTGCAGGCAGACCAAGGTCTTTGACGAGCGTGCGAAGGCCCTCTTCCATCCGGCGTCCGAGCTCCTCCACATGGCGGTAGACCTCGCCGCCGCCTGCGAGCAGCCGCTCGATGGTGGCGATGGCCGCCGCCACCGGCACCGGGTGCGCATTGTAGGTCCCGGCCAGCAGCACGCGGCGGGCCGGATCCGGATGGACAAAGTACTCCATCAGATCGCGCCGCCCGCCGAGAGTCGCGATCGGATAGCCGTTGGCGACCGCTTTGCCGTAGACGGCCAGATCGGGACGCACGCCTGCCAGGCCGGCGTAGCCGCCCAGCGCATGCCGGAAGCCGGTCTTGACCTCGTCGAAAATCAGGACGAAGCCGAAACGGTCCGCCAGCTCGCGTAACCCTTGCAAATATCCGGGCCGCGGATGCACCACGCCGATGTTCTGGAGAACCGGCTCGGTGATGAGGCAGGCTACCGGATAGCGTTCGGCCACCCAGGCCACCGACTCCAGGTCATTGAAGTTCACCGGGTGAACCAGCCCGAGATGGGCCTCCGGGATGCCGGCGCTGATCGGCGCCACCGGATACTCGCCCGGCGAGCGCCGCGGGCCGAGCACCTCGAGCGGCGTCATCAGATTGCAGGCCACGTCGTTGTGCCAGCCGTTGTAGCCTCCCTGGATCACGATGATGTGGTCGCGTCCGGTCGCCGCTCGCGCCACGCGGATCGCCTGCGCGGTGGCTTCGCTGCCCGTGTTGAGCACCTGAATCGAATCGATGAAGTCGATGTGCCGGCAAATCAGCTCGGCCAGCCGGCCTTCCAGTTCAGTCGTCCCTGAGCCGAACAGGCTGGCGCCCACCTCGAGCACCCGGCGCACCGCATCGTTGACGTACGGATCGTTGTGGCCGAGAAAATGGGGAGCGAACGCGGCGTGGTAGTCCAGGTAGCGGTTGCCGTCGGCATCCCAGATCCAGGCGCCCTGGCCTTTGACGAAGACGATCTCCGGCGTCGTCGCGCGGTTGACGGAAACCACGCCGCCGGGGATCCACTGCCGGTTGCGCTCGAGAATCGCTCGGGATCGGGGGTACGTCTTCATGCCTTCACCTGGTAGCGGCGCACGGCGTCCTCGTCCAGCTCGACGCCGAGGCCCGGCTGCCGCGGCACGACGGCGTAGCTGTCGCGGATTTCGATCGGCCGCACTACCAGGTCGTCCACGCGCTGGTAACTCAAGATGTCGCTCGGCAGCGTGCAGTTGGGCGCGGCGGCGCACGAGTGCACCATGGCCGCGTCCATGATACCCAATTCGTGTCCCGAGCCGTGCCACACCGGAATGCTGACGGCGCCGGCCAGATAGGCGTTGGCAAGGAAGCTCGCCATGCTCGGCGCCGGCCCCGTATTGAAGATCGAGCAGGCCTGAGCGGCGATCGCCTCGATCATCGCCTTCGGGCTCGCCAGGTGGAGCGCGATCGGCGTCTTCAGCGCCTTGCGCAACGCCCGGTAGCCGGCCAGATCGGATTTGACGATCGGATCCTCGATCACCTGAACATTGCCGACCGCCTCCAGCCCTTTGCCGATCGGCAGGAACTCGGCGACGCTCTTGTGATAGCCGTTGAAATCCACCGTGACTTTGAGCGCCGGCGATACCGCAGCGATCGCCTCGACCGCCTGCACCACCGGGTCTCCGGGCCGGCCCTTGATCTTGATGCCCCGAAAGCGCCCGGCCACGGCCCGTTCCGCCACTCGCCGCATATCGACCGGATTCTTGCGGCCGCACCAGTAATTGACCAGGACCTTCTCCTGGGCCAGGCCGCCGAGCAGGCGCCACACGGGCCAGCCGACGGCTTTGCCCAGCGCGTCGTAGAGCGCCGTCTCGAAGCCCGAGTAACCGGCCGGCGATGGGAGGCTGAGGCGGGTCAGATTCAGATCGAGAATGTTCTTCCCCGTCAGAAACTCCGCGTTCCGGCGCACCGCCTCTTCTTTGAGCCCGCGGGGAGTCTCGCCGACGCCGGTGATGCCGGAGTCGGTGTGCACTTTGAGGACGAACTTCGGGATGCTGGGGAATTCGGTCAGTGCGTCCGGGCCGAACTCCGGACTGTTGATGATGTCTTCCTGCATGGGCACGGCGACCCGGAACAGCTCGATCCGCGTGACCCGGAGACGCTCGGAGCGGCCCGCCTGGGCGGCGAGCGCCGGCGCCGCCATGCCGGCGCCGGTGAGGATGGTTCTTCGCGAAATTCCGCGTTTCTCCATGGAGAGAACCTCCGCGCCCCGGGCCGCAGACGCTGGCGCAGGCCCGGCGGCTCCACATATGATAGCTTCTGCGCGCCGTCGCCGGAGACGGCCCGATCCGCCATGATCGTCGATTGCCACACGCACTTTTGGAGAAAGCAGCACTGGTCCGAGGAGATGGAGCGCGACGCGTACGTGGCCACGAATTCGCCGCCTAAGACCGACATCAGCGAGGAGGAGCACTGGAAGGCCATGGAGCCGGTCGACCGCGCCATCGTCGTCGGCTTCCGCACTTCGCATCTGGGGCTGCTGGTCCCCAACGACGTCGTGGCCGCCTACGTCCGCACTCACCCGGAGAAATTGATCGGCTTTGCCTCGGTCGACCCCTGGGAGAAGGGTTACCTGGACGAGTTCCGCCGCGCCATCGAGGACCTCGGTCTTCGCGGCCTCAAGCTCGGTCCTATTTACCAGAACTATCATCCGATGGACTGGCGCATGCGGCCCGTCTACGCCTATTGCCAGAAACACGGCCTCCCCATCCTGTTTCACCAGGGCACGACTTTCGCCCGCCGCGCGCCGCTCAAGTACTCCTTTCCCGCTCAGCTCGAGGACGTGGCGCTCGAATACCCCGACCTGAAGTTCTACATCGCCCACATGGGGCACCCCCACATCGAAGACACGGTCGTGCTGATTCGCAAGCAGCCCAACGTCTATGCCGACGTCTCGGCGCTATATTACCGGCCGTGGCAGTTCTACAACGGCCTGATGCTCGCCGTCGAGTACGGCTGCGCTCAGAAGCTCCTGTTCGGGTCCGATTACCCGTTCACCACGCCCGGCGAGACGCTCCGGCGCCTGCGCCGCGTCAACGACGTCACCGGCCAGTCAGGCCTGCCGCGCATCCCCGAGGCGGTGATCGAAGCGCTGATCGAGCGGGATGCCCTGAAGCTGTTAGGGCTCGCCTGAGCGTACTGTATAATCAGGTTTGAATCTCTATTCGTGGAGGC
>JBBIMZ010000133.1:0-8461 GCA_037444135.1 Solibacteraceae bacterium | reverse complement strand
GACATCGGCCGCCAGCTTCCGGCGTTGTTTAATGTGGAGGCGTTGCGGTCCGCGCCCCAGGGCCAGCCGCTGCTGCGCGACGTGTGGCTGCCGGGCATCCAGGTGATGGCCGCGCGGCTCCGCCAGGGTTCGCCCGAAGGGCTCTATCTGGCCGCCAAGGGCGGCCACAACGCCGAAAGCCACAACCACAACGACGTCGGCAACTTCATCGTCTACGCGGACGGGCGGCCGGCGATCATCGACATCGGCGTGGAGACCTACACCGCCAAGACCTTCAGCAAGGAGCGCTACGAAATCTGGACGATGCAATCGGCGTGGCACAACCTGCCCACCATCGATGGCGTCATGCAGGCGCCCGGGCGCCGGTTCGCCGCGCGCGACGCCGGGTGCCGCGCCGACGATCGCCAGACTGAGTTCACTTTGGATATCGGAGGCGCCTATCCCGCCGAGGCCGGCGTCGAGAGCTGGCGCCGCACGCTCACGCTCGACCGCGCCGCGGGCCAGGTGAGGCTGCGCGAACAGTTCCGCCTCGCGCGTACGCCGCGCACGCTCACGCTCTCGCTGATCACGCCGGGTCCGGTTGCGGTGGAGCGCGCCGGCCGGCTGCGGCTCGGCCCGGTGGCCGTCGAGTTCGATCCGGCCCTGCTGGCGCCGTCGACCGAAGAAGTCGCCCTCCAGGACGTCCGGCTCCGCGAGGTCTGGGGCGAGCGGTTGTTCCGCGTCCTCCTCACGGCCACCGCACCCTCTCGGCAGGGCGAGTGGGACGTCCGCATCGCGCCGGCATGAGCCGGCATCAACCGGCCTCTCGGGCGAAATACAGTCCCAAGGCTTTCCGGCTGGCGGTGGCGAGAGGCAGGCGCTCCAGTTGCCCTTTCGGAACCCACCGGAACCCCCGCGGGGCGCGGCCGGCCCGAGCCGCCACGACCTGCACGCGGTAGGAGTGGTTGGTGATGGCATGGCGGAAGGCGCCTCGGGCCGCGATGAGCCGCGCGCCGGGCACTTCGCCGGACTCCGGCAACTCCCAGAAACCGGCCAGGCGGCGATTCTCCTCCGACCGGCGCCGCAGGAGCACGCGCCCGCGCTGCACGATCACCAGCAGCGTCTTCTCGATTCGCCGGACGGCGCCGCGAGGCCGTCTCACCGGCAGCAGGCCTTCGATGCCGCGTTGCCGGGCCTCGCAGTAGCGCGTCAGGGGACAGGCGTCGCAGCGGGGCTTGCGCGGCAGGCAGAGTGTGGCGCCGAGCTCCATCAGCGCCTGGTTGAACTCGCCCGGACGGCTGCGGTCGAGCAGTTGCCCGGCCGCTTGGCGCAGCCGCTCCCGGACCTGCCCGGAGGAGACCTCGCCCGGCTCGGCCACCAGGCGGGCAAGCACGCGGACGGCGTTCCCGTCGAGCACCGCGTGGGGCCGGCCGAAGGCGATCGAAGCGATGGCGGCCGCCGTGTAGTCTCCCACGCCCGGCAGAGTGCGGAGGGCGGCGTAGTCGCGCGGAAACTCCCCGGACGCAGCGATCGCCCGCGCGGCGCGGTGCAGGTTCCGCGCGCGCGAGTAATAGCCCAGCCCGCTCCAGGCCGCCAGTACCTCCTGCTCGCCGGCCGCAGCGAGCGACGCGACGTCGGGAAACCGCGCCAAAAACCGCTCGTAGTAAGGGGCCGCCACAGCCACGCGCGTCTGCTGGAGCATGATTTCGGAAACCCAGACCCGGTAGGGATCGCGGTCGCGCCGCCAGGGCAGGTCGCGCCGCGCGCGCCCGTACCATTCAAGCAGCGCCCGCCGCACGGCCCTCCGCCGGCCCGTTGCTATACTAATCTCGGGATTCTCCCTCCGCTCCACCAGTGGCGACCGTGCAAGACTCCATTGTGATCCGCGGCGCGCGCGTTCACAACCTCAAGAACATCTCGCTGGCCATTCCGCACAACAAACTCACGGTGGTGACCGGCGTGAGCGGCTCGGGCAAGTCCTCGCTGGTCTTCGACACGATCTACGCGGAAGGGCAGCGCCGCTACGTCGAGTCGCTGTCGGCCTACGCGCGGCAGTTCCTCGAGCGCGTCGGCAAGCCCGACGTGGACGAAATCGACGGTATCGCCCCGCCTGTCGCCATCCGGCAGAAGAACACCACGCGCAATCCCCGCTCGACCGTCGCCACTTCCACCGAGCTGTACGACTATCTCCGGCTGCTCTACGCGCGCGCCGGGCGCACCGTCTGCCCGCAGTGCGGCATCGAGGTGCGCCGCGAGACGGTCGATCATGTGGCCGCCGCCATGCTCGCCCAGCCGGCCGGCTCGCGCTGGTACGCCCTGTTTCCGATCGCCCACGGCCCCCAGACGCAGGCTCTGCGCGACCACCTGTTCGAGCTCCGCCGCAAAGGCTTCAACCGGCTCTACCAGAACGGCCGCACCTTTGAATTCTCCACACCCGAATCCTTGCTCGAGATCGACTTTTCCCAGCCGCTGTACTCGCTCGTCGACCGCATCGTCATCTCCGGAGAGCTGCACCAGCGCCTCGTCGACACCACCGAAATCTGCTACCGCGAAGCCGGCGAGGTGATCTTCGAGGAGGCCTCCGGCGGGCGCCGCCTGCGCTTCAGCGAGCAGTTCGCCTGCAAGCAGTGCGGCCGCACCTTCACCGAGCCCGAACCGCGCCTGTTCAGTTTCAACAGCCCGTTCGGCGCCTGCCCGCGCTGCCAGGGCTTCGGCAACACGGTCGACTACGACATGGCGCGTGTGATCCCCGACCCGTATCTGTCGCTCGATCGGGGCGCCGTCGATCCCTGGACCAAGCCCAACTACCGCCATTTTTTCTCCGAATTCCGCCGCCGGGCCCGCGGGCAAGTGCGCTTTGACGTCCCCTTCGCCGAACTGAGCGAGCGCGAAAAGGCCCTGGTCGCCGAAGCCGTCCGTGCTTCGTTCGCCGCCATCGAGCAGAAAAAGTACAAGGTCCACGTACGCGTCTTCCTCAGCCGCTACCGCGGCTACACGGAATGCCCGGACTGCCACGGCGCCCGCCTGCGTCCGGAGGCGCTCTACGTGAAGGTCGGCGGCAAGAGTCTGGCCGAAGTCGTGCGGATGAACATCGGCGAGGCGTGCCGCTTTTTCGAGCAGCTCGAGCTGGCGCCTGAGGAACGCGCGATCGCCGAAAAGCTCCTCGTCGAGATCCGCCAGCGCCTGAAGTTTCTCCACGACGTGGGTTTGGACTACCTGACCCTGGACCGCTTGTCGGCGACGCTGTCGGGCGGCGAGGCCCAGCGCATCCAGCTCGCCACCAGCCTCGGCTCGCGCCTGGTCGGGACCTGCTACGTGCTCGACGAGCCGTCGATCGGCCTGCACAGCCGCGACACGCTCCGGCTGATCCGGATCCTCGAAGAACTGCGCGATCTGGGTAACACGATTCTCGTCGTCGAGCACGACGCCGAGATCATGCGGGCGGCCGACCACATCGTCGATCTCGGCCCCGGCGCCGGCGAAAACGGCGGCCGCGTCATCTTCGAGGGTCCGCCGCACCGGCTGCTGGCTGACGGCGCGCAGTCGCTCACCGCGCGCTACCTGCGCGGAGAACTTCGCACCGCGGCGCCGCGCCGCCGCCGTCCGCTCAACCCGAAGCGGATCGTCCGCATTCGCGGCGCGCGCGCCCACAACCTCAAGAACATCGACGTCGACCTGCCCTTAGACATGCTCGTGGCCGTCACCGGCGTGTCCGGCT
Organism: Solibacteraceae bacterium; assembly: GCA_037444135.1. Lineage (GTDB taxonomy): Bacteria > Acidobacteriota > Terriglobia > Bryobacterales > Bryobacteraceae > CALKXJ01. Next base: position 4,764 of record JBBIMZ010000133.1, on the reverse strand, counting down.
CCGGCAAGTCCTCGCTCGTCTACGACGTCATTTACCGGGCGCTGCAGCGCACCGCGGATGGCGCCGAGTTGCCCGAGGAGCCGTGGGCGGAAGCTTCCGAGACGTGCACTTGGCGCAGCGTCGAAAACGCCGGCCTGGTCAAGCAGGTGGTTCTGGTCGACCAATCGCCGATCGGGCGCACGCCCCGCTCGAACCCGATCACCTACGTCAAGGGCTTCGACATCATCCGCGAGCTGTTCGCTTCGACCGTGGAAGCCGACCGCCACGGTTTCACGGCCGGCCACTTCTCCTTCAACATCCCGGGCGGCCGCTGTGAGACCTGCCAGGGCGACGGTGTCGTCACCGTCGAGATGCAATTCCTGGCCGATGTCGAGCTGGTTTGCGAAGAGTGCAAGGGAACGCGCTACAAGAGCTCAATCCTCGAAGTCCGCTACCGGGGTCTGAACATCCACGAAGTGCTCCAGCTCACCGTGCACGAGGCCCTGACGTTCTTCAGCGACGTGCCCCGGCTGGCGGCCAAGCTGCGCGTGCTCGAGGACGTGGGCCTCGGCTACCTTCGGCTCGGCCAGTCCGCCACGACGCTCAGCGGCGGCGAGGCGCAGCGCGTCAAGCTCGCGGCCCATCTGGCGCAGGCCTCCTGCGAGGGCACGCTGTTCCTGTTCGACGAGCCCACCACCGGCCTGCACTTCGACGACATCGCCAAGCTCCTGCGCTCCTTCAACCGCCTCGTCGACGCCGGCGGCAGCGTGCTCGTCATCGAACACAACCTCGAGGTGATCCGGCACGCCGATTGGATCATCGATCTCGGTCCGGAGGGTGGCGACGCCGGCGGCCGCATCGTCGCGCAAGGAACCCCCGAGCAGGTTGCTTTGGTCGAGGCCAGCCACACCGGCCGGTTCCTGCGCCAGTTGCTAAAACCCGCGTAAAGAAGGAGAATAAAAGGCGAATCATGGGCGACCTCCAAGAGCAGCTAGCGTTGCTGCGCCGTCGCATCGCCCGCATCGACCGCAAGTACGCCTCCGGGCCGCCTCCGTCCAGCCCCGCCTCGGAACGGCGCCCGGAGCGCTACTTCGTCGAGCAGTGGCTCGACGGCAAGGAAGTCGAGACGCCGTTTGGGAAACATTTCGAGACCGAGAAACTCTTCGAGCGGCACCGCCGGCACGGCAGCATGGACCTGCTCTCGCTCGAGGAAATGCCGCCCGATCTGCTGGCGGCCGTCTCCGCCGGCGAGATCCCGGAGTCCCCGCCGGCGCGCTGGGCCTTCCTCGACACCGAAACGACGGGTCTGGCCGGTGGCTCCGGCACCTACGCCTTCCTGATCGGCGTGGGCCGGATCACGCCCGAGGGCTTCCGGATCCGCCAGTTCTTCATGCGAGAACACGCCGAGGAGGTGAGCCTGCTCGACGCCCTCGCCGAGCATCTGGCCGGCTTCGACGTCCTGGTCACCTACAACGGCAAGAGCTATGACCAGCCGTTGCTCGAGACGCGCTACCGGATGGTTCGCCGGCGCCCGCCCTTCGACCGCCTGGCGCATCTGGACTTGCTGTTCGGCGCGCGGCGGCTCTGGAAACTGCGCTTTGAAAGTTGCCGACTGGTGGACCTGGAAAACCAGGTGCTCGGCGTCGAGCGCGAAGGCGATCTGCCCGGCGAGATGATCCCCTACGTTTATTTTGAATACCTGCGTACGCGCGAGGCCTTCCGGCTCAAGCCGGTCTTCCATCACAATGCGATGGACATCCTCACGCTGGCCTGCCTGACCTTCATCGTGCCGTGCGCCTTCCGCTCCCCTCACCAGACTCCGCTCCGGCACGGGGCCGAACTCGTCGGCCTGGCGCGGTGGCTGTGCGCCGCCGGACGGCTCGAAGAGGCGCTGGAACTGTTTCGCCGGGCCGTCCACAGCGGCCTCCGGGACGAGTTGCTGTTCCGCACGTTGTGGGATATGGCGCTTCTTGAAAAAAAGCTCGTCCGCCGGCAGGCCGCCGTCGCCATCCTCTCGGACTTGAGCGCCTCGCCCAATCCGTACCAGGTGCCTGCGTTGGTGGAGCTGGCCAAAATCTACGAGCACCGCGAGCGCGACTACGCCCGGGCCCTCGAGCTCACGCGCGCGGCCATCGCCATTGAAAGCACCGCCGAATTGCGCCGCCGGGAAGCCCGCCTCCAGCGGCGCTGCGCGGCGCCCGAGAACGGTAGGCTGCTATAGCCTGCCTTACTCCCAGCGCAGCGCCTGGGCCGGATCCAGGCGCGCCGCACGCATCGCCGGAATCACGCCGCGAAATCGCCACGGTCCGCCCTGAGATGGCCAGATGAATGTCGGCCCGGCCTGAAGTGTCTTCGTACAGGGGCCCGAGCAGGGGGATCGGTCCGATGGCGGTCGCCAGCGCCCAAGCCAGCGCGATCCCGGCGCACCCGGCCAGAACCGTGATGACGAGCGCCTCGGCCAGAAACTGGAGTTGAATGTGCCCCCGGCGCGCGCCCAGGGCGCGCCGCAGCCCGATCTCCCGCACCCGCTCGTCCACCGACACGAGCATGATGTTGACCACCCCCACGCCCCCGATGCCCAGCGTCAGCGCCCCAATCAACAGCAGCAGCGCCTGCAAGCCGATCGTGATGCCGTCGATCACCGGCCGGGCCCGCTCGCGTCCGAACGCCTGGATCGCCCGCTCGTCGCTCGCCGAAAAGCGCTGCCGCTTGGCGATCGCCGCACGCACCTGGCGGATGGCCTGCGCCTCCATCCGCGGCGCGACCGTCTCGAAGAGAAGAACCGAACCGTAGCGGTTGTTCCAGAGCTGGCCGGCGGTCGAGTACGGGATCCAGGCCGAGCTGTCGTCGCTGCTGAAGTAATTGCTCATCTGGATCTTCTTGTCCATCGTGCCGATCACGGTGAATCGCAGGCCGCCGATCGCGACCGTCTCGCCGACCGCCGGACGCCCGGCGAAGAGCTTCTGGTGCACTTCGTGTCCAATGAAGACCACGCGGCGGCGCTCGATCAGGTCCTCGTGGCTGATCCAGCGTCCCTGCGCCGGCACTTCATTGCGCATCTCGCCGTACTCCGGGCAGACGCCCCGGACCGGGATGTTCACCAGCCGGTCCAGATACGTCACCGGCATCCACCGCACCGTTTCCAGGCAGACGTGCTTGACCAGAGAGGCTTCCGCGGCGATTGCCTCGACGTCGGCCTGCTCGAACCGGATGCGCCGGCCGGCGCGCTCGCCGCCCGCCTGCTCGCTCGTCTGTCCCGGCCAGCAGATCACCACGCTCCGGCCGAAGGTTTCAAACGCCGTGAGAATGACGCTGCGGAAGCTGGTCCCGTAGGCCGCCAGCAGCCCCACCGCCGCTATGCCCCAGGTGATGCCGAGCATGGTGAGGGCCGACCGCTGCGGGTTTCTCCGCACCGCCCGGCAGGCTTCGCGGAAAATCTCCTTCCACATGAGATTCACCCGCCGGCCTCGAAGCGTAGCGCTTCGATCGGATCGACCGCGGCCGCCTGCCGCGCCGGATAGAGCGCCGCCAGAATCGCCGTAAGCCCGAGCAGACCCGCGGCGAGGAGGCTCGTCGCCGGCGTCGCCAGCAGGCCCGCAAAGTATCGCGGCATCGGCAGCCGGTTCACCAGCCAGCAGAGGCCGTGCCCGGCCGCCAGTCCCGCAGCGCCGCTCACCGCCACCACGATCACCGTCTCGAAGAAAAACTGCCGCAGAATGCTTCCGGAGGTCGCACCGACGGCCTTCCGCAAGCCGATCTCCCGCGTGCGCTCGCGCACCGCGACGAGCATCACGTTCATGACGCCGATGCCTCCGAGCAGCAGCGTGATCAGCCCCACGGCACCCAGAAACGTCTTGATGCCGTCGATCAGCTGTTCGAAGCGCTTGGCGTTTTCCACCGTGTCCCAGATGCCGGCGGCTTCCTCGTCCTCGGGATCGAACCCGTGGATCCTCCCGAGCACCTTGCGGACCTGGCGCTTGCAGGTCTCGTGCCGCGCCAAGTCCTTCGGCGTGACCAGAAACCGGTCCACTTTGTCGGGCGGCGCCGGCGGCGGGGCAGGGAAGTCGCGAACGATGCTCGTGAACGGGATGAACACTTTGCTCACATCTCTGCCGTCGTAGCTGGAATCCTGATCCTTGGCCCGCATGAGGCCGATGACGGTGTACGGAATCCCGCCGATGAGGATCTGCTCGCCGAGCGCCGGCCGGCCGGCGAATAGCTGCTTGTAGGTATCGCTGCCGAGCACTGCGACGCGGGCGGCGCGGTCCACGTCGGCCCAGCTATAAAAGCGCCCTTCGGCGATGTCGATCGTGCGGATCGCCGCAAACGGCGGCAGCGAGCCGACCACGTTGAGCAGCGCGCTGTTGTACAGGCTCCGAATCGCCTGCGGGCCGCCGAGCTCGGGGATCACCACCTCGCAGGCGGTGGCTTCCCTCTGCACCTCGGCGTAGTCGCTCGCTCGCCACTGGATAAGCCGGCCGGCCCGCGTCCCTCCCGCCTGGAGGCTCGTGCGCCCGGAGAAGACGATCATGATGTTCTTGCCGAACTGCTCGGAGACCCGCATCTGTCCCACGCGCAGACCTTCGCCGGCGGCCACCATCAGCGTGATCGAGACGATTCCCCAGGCGATGCCGAACATCGCCAGGGCGGTGCGCCTCTTGTGCGCCCGCAGCGTGCGCGCGGTTTCCCCGACCAGGTCGCGGAACTTCATCGCTTACTGGAGGATGACGCGGTCGCCCTCGTTGAGCCCGGCGATCAGCTCTGTCTTGATACCGTTGGAAATGC
>JBBIMZ010000132.1:4028-8465 GCA_037444135.1 Solibacteraceae bacterium | reverse complement strand
TGCGCAGCTTCATCAGCGCTTCGTTCACCGCGATGCGCACCAGCCAGGTGTAGAACTTCGAATTGCCCTGAAAACCGTCAAGGTGCGAGTAAGCTTTCAGGAAGGTTTCCTGAAGCACGTCTTCGGCGTCCTCGTCGTTATTCGTGATGTTCTTGGCAAGCCGGAAGACTTTGCGTTCGTACTTCTGCACCAGCTCTTCGAAGGCGGCCGGATCGCCGTCGCGGGCCCTGGCGACGAGCGCCGCGTCCCCGTTGAGTTCGGATTGGACGGGTGAGTGAGCCATTGCAAGTGGAGAGCGCGATCTGAATACCACTATAGCAGCGGCGGCTCCGGCGGGCGCTCGATGCGGGAGCGCGCATGCTACGCTGGAAGTCTCCAACTCTATGAGCGAGATCACTGTTACGCTTCCGGACGGCAGCCGCATGGCGGTGCCCGCCGGAACCACGCCGCTCGAGGTGGCCCGCCGGATCGCGCCGAAGCTGGCCGAAGAGGCGGTCGTGGCCCGGGTCAACGGAGAACTCTACGATCTGACGCGTCCGCTCACCGCCGACGCCACGCTCCAGATCCTTACCCCCGCCGATCCGGAAGCGCTCGAAGTCTACCGGCACTCGACCGCCCACTTGATGGCGGCGGCGGTGCTCGAGCTGTTCCCTGGTACCAGACTGGGCATCGGGCCGCCCACCGAAACCGGCTTCTTTTACGATTTCCAGCGCGAGGAGCCTTTCACGCCCGAGGACCTCGAAAAGATCGAAGCCAAAATGTGGGAGCTGCAACAGAAAGACCTCCCCTACGAGCGGATTCTCACGCCGAAGAGCGAAGGACTGAAGAAATACGCCGCGATGGGCGAGCACATGAAGTGCGAGCTGATCGAGGAAAAGGCGGGCGACGTGTTCACCGAGTACACGCTCGGGCCACACTTCATCGACTTCTGCCGCGGCCCGCACGTGCCGTCCACCTCGCGCATCAAGGCCTTCAAGCTCCTCTCGGTCGCCGGCGCCTACTGGAAGGGCGATGAGAAGAACCATCCGATGCAGCGGATTTACGGCACGGCGTTCTTCACGCACCAGGAGCTGGAGGCCTATCTCAAGCAGCTCGACGAAGCCCGAAAGCGGGATCACCGCAAGCTGGGCCAGGAGCTGGATCTGTTCAGCATTCAGGAGCTGGCCGGGCCCGGGCTGATCTTTTTCCACCCCAAGGGCGCCATGGTCCGCAAGATCATGGAGGACTGGATGCGCGACCAGTACCTGGCGCGGGGCTACTCGCTGGTGTTTACGCCCCACGTGGCGCGCGCCGAGCTGTGGAAGACGTCGGGGCATTACAACTTTTACGCTGACAATATGTTCGCGCGGATGGCGCTGGACGACGCCGAGTACCAGCTCAAGCCGATGAACTGCCCGTTCCACATCCTGATCTACAAGGACCGGCAGCGCAGCTACCGGGACTTGCCGGTGCGGCTCGGCGAACTCGGCACCGTCTACCGCTACGAGCGCTCCGGCGTCATGCACGGGCTGCTGCGCGTGCGCGGTTTTACGCAGGACGACGCGCACATCTTTTGCACGCCGGAGCAGATCGAGGACGAGGTCGTCGGTTGTCTCGAGTTCGGTCTGGATGTGCTGCGCACGTTCGGCTTCGACGAATACAAGGCGGAGCTTTCCACCTGGGACGGCGGCGGCAGCGGCAAATACGACGGCGAGCCGGCGCAGTGGGAGCTGGCCGAGCGCGCGCTCAAGAACGCCGTCGACCGGCTGGGGATCCAGGCCACGGTGGTTCCCGACGAAGCCGCCTTCTACGGACCGAAGATCGACGTCAAGCTCGTCGACGCCATCGGCCGGACCTGGCAGCTTTCGACGATCCAGTTCGACTTCACCTTGCCGCGGCGGTTCGAGCTGGAATACATCGGCGAGGACGGCAAGCCGCACCAGCCCCTGATGGTGCACCGTGCGCTGTTCGGCTCCGTGGAGCGCTTCTTCGGCATCCTGCTCGAGCACTACGCCGGGGCGTTCCCGGTCTGGCTGGCGCCGGTACAGGCCGTAGTGCTGCCGATCACCGACCGGCACGTCGACTACGCGCGCCAGGTCGCCGGGCGCCTGAAAGCCGCGGGCGTGCGCGCCCACGTGGACGAGCGCAAGGAGAAGGTGAACCTCAAGATCCGCGAAGCCCAGTTGCAAAAGGTCCCCTACATGCTGGTGGTCGGCGACCGGGAGGCGGCCGCCGGAGCCGTCTCCGTCCGCAACCGCCGCCATGGGGACCAAGGGGCTCAGCCCCTCGAGGAGTTTCTGGCTGCGATTCAGCGCCTGATCGCCGACAAAACGCCCCAGGAGTGACGCTCGCCGGTCCGGGCTCACTACAATGAGAATTTGGGCCACTTGGCGGTTCAGCCTTCCCTCCGCGTTCGAGCTCTCAAGAAGGCGTACAAGGACGTAGTCGCCGTTAACGGCATCGACCTGGACGTCTGGCCGGGGGAGTGTTTCGGCCTGCTGGGACCCAACGGCGCCGGCAAGACCACCACGATCGAGATTTGCGAGGGGCTTCTCGTGCCCGACGAGGGCACGGTCGAGCTGCTCGGGATGACCTGGGCCGACGATGCCGCCCGGTTGCGCCGGAGGCTCGGCGTACAGTTGCAGGAGACGCAACTCTCCGACAAGCTCACCGTCGAAGAAACCGTGCGGCTGTTTCGGAGCTTTTACGGCTGCGGCGCCACGGTGGAGGAGATCCTCGCCACAGTGCAGCTCAGCGAGAAGCGCAAGGCTCGCGTCGGTGCGCTTTCCGGCGGGCAGAAGCAGCGCCTGGCGATGGCCTGCGCGCTAGTGGGCGATCCGGAGCTGCTCTTTCTGGACGAACCGACCACCGGCTTAGACCCTCAGGCGCGCCGCCAGCTCTGGGAACTGGTCGAACGGCTCAAGGGGGAAGGCCGGACGATTATCCTCACCACGCATTACATGGAAGAGGCGGAACGTTTGTGCGATCGCGTAGCCATCATGGACCGCGGGCGCATCATCGCCCTCGGCACGCCGCGCGAACTCGTCGGCCTCATCGGCGGCGGGCACATGGTCGAGTTCGCGGTCGATCACGCCGGCGAGCCTCCGGACCCCCGAGCGCTCGAACGGCTCGAAGGGGTCCAGGCGGCCCGCGTCGCCAACGGCAATTACCAGCTTCAGGTGAACGAGTTGCACCGCGCCGTGCCGGCGCTGCTGGCCGAACTTGAACGTCGCGGCGCGGCGGTGACGGAACTGCGCACGCACTCGGCCACGCTCGAGGACGTCTTCGTCGCGCTCACGGGGAGGCATCTGCGCGATGAATGAAGGCGGACGGCGGCGGGCCGAACCGTGGTGGGAGCATTCACTCGTCCAGCTCACGCTGGTGCGCTTCCGCGAGTTCTGGCGTGAGCCGGAGGCGGTCTTCTGGGTGTTCATCTTTCCGATTCTGCTCGCCGCGGGCCTGGGGATCGCCTTTCGCAGCCGGCCGGCGGAAGTCGTCAAAGTGGCGGTCGACAGCGAGGCGCTCGCGGCGGCCCTCAGGACCGAGCCGTCGCTGGCCGTCCAGGTGATGCCGGAGCGCGCCGGCGAGCAAGCGCTGCGGGTGGGCAGGATCGTCCTGTTTGCGGCCGGCGCCGCTCCGGTGCGCTTTCGCTATGACGACACCAATCCCGACGCGCGCCTGGCGCGCCTGCTGAGCGAGCGGGCCCTCCAGCGGGCCGCCGGCGCCGGAGCTGCCGCGGCGGTCGCCGAAGAGGTGGTGCGCGAGCCGGGCTCGCGTTACATCGACTTCCTGATCCCCGGCCTGCTCGGCATGAACATCATGGGCTCCGGCATGTGGGGCGTCGGTTTCGCCATCGTCGACGCCCGGCGCAAGAAGCTGCTCAAACGGCTCGTCGCCTCGCCCATGTCCAAGACCGAGTACCTCCTCTCGTTCCTGCTCTCGCGCCTGTCGTTGCTGCTCGTCGAGGTCCTGGCCCTGCTCGGCTTCGGCGCGCTGGTCTTCGGCGTGCCGGTGCGCGGCGCCCTTTGGGAACTCGTGGCGATCTGCCTGCTGTCGTCGCTCGCTTTCAGCGCGCTCGGTCTGTTGATCGCCTCCCGGGCGCAGACCATCGAAGCCGCCTCCGGGCTGATGAACTTCGTGATGCTGCCGATGTGGGTCTTCTCGGGCGTGTTCTTCTCTTCGGAGCGCTTCCCTGACGTGCTGCAACCGTTCATCCGGTTGTTGCCGCTGACGGCGGTGATCGACGCGCTTCGCGCCCACATGCTCGAAGGGGCCTCGCTCGGCTCGCTCGGCGCGCAGACGGCGGTCATCGGAGGCTGGCTCGCGGCGAGCTTTTTCGCCGCCTTGAAGCTGTTCCGCTGGCGCTGACCGCGGCCTCGTTGCGGCAACGGACCTCCTCATCCGGAACGGGAATGGTTGGCGTAATATGGCTACAGACGGTCGACCGCCGGGAACCGG
>JBBIMZ010000132.1:0-3975 GCA_037444135.1 Solibacteraceae bacterium | reverse complement strand
GTGGTTTAGCGTCGAGCGCAACACTTCATCCTTAGGGAGATCCGATGAGGACGCTTTCGAAATACACGCCGATGGCAATGCGGGTTTCTCCGCTCCTGTCTCTGATCCTCTTCACCATCTCCTGCGGCCCGGCTGGTCCTCCGCCGCCGGCGCCGGGCACTCCGGAGTTCAACTGGCTCCGGGCGCAGGAAGCCTTCAAGGCGGGAGATTACGACAAAGCCAACGATCTGCTCGTCGAGGTCGCCGAGAGCGAAAGCGAACTGGCGGCCCGAGCGCAGCCCTGGGCGTTGGTCACCTCTCTGGGTTTGGCCACCGCCTACATGGAACTGGCCGACAAGCTCAACCAGGGAGCGGACCGCAATCGCAAGGATCCCGAACGAGTACAAGGTCAAGGCAAGAAATACCGCCCTCCAGTACGCCCGCGTGGCGCACCGGTTCGTCGCGGCGAACAAAGACAAAGACGTCACCCTCGCCTTTGAGCCTCCGGAAGCCGCCTTCGAAGATCCGGTGCAGTACAAGAAGCTCACCGTAGGCCAGATGATCCCGGAAGGAGAGATCGCGGCCATGCAGCGCGAGGTGATCCGGCGCGAACTGCTCCGCGCGGCCTGCCGGGCGGTCAACTCCCCGAAAGATCCCGTCAAAGGACGGGCCGCGTACCAGGGAGGCGAGGCGAAGGTCTCCGGACCAGGTTTCTTGCTGCTCGTCGCCAACGGACTCTACGAGGTCGGCGAGATGTTCGGTCCGAAGAAACTCGACCAGCCGCACCGGCTCAAGGGCGTTTACGATACGGCCGAGGCGGCGCTGGAACTCATCAAGGGCAACAAAGACGCCCGAGACCTGCTCAAGAAAGTCTCCGAGACCCGCAAGAAACTCAAGGTGTGACACTCCGCCGGGCGCTGCGGGGCCGCCCGGAGCGGGTTCGTGCTATTCTAGAGAGGATCGAACTGCTCGGTGCGATACCGGACACAGCGAGGGGGTGAGAGGGTCTTGCTTTTCCCACCCTTTCGCGAGCTGTTCTGCACCCGCCTGCCGGTAGTGATCGAAACATTTCCTCTGGAGCACAGCAGAAAGGCAAATCGAGCGATGCATCGCGCAGGAGTTTTCTTTGTCCTGGTTTCCCTGGGGGCGCCGGCGGCGACGCTGCCGGGCGACGCCAAAGCCGGGTCCCAAGTCTTCGTCCGCCAGAAGTGTGTGAGCTGCCACAGCGTCAACGGAGAAGGCGGCAAAGCGGCGCCCGATCTGGCGCGCCGCCCGGAAGGCCGCTATACGCCCGCGCTTCTGGCCTCGGCGCTGTGGAACCACGCGCCCGAGATGTGGTCGGCGATGGAGGCCGCCGGAATCTCCAAACCTCAGCTGAGCGCGCAGGAGGCCGCGGACCTGTTCGCGTACTTCTTCACGGTGCGCTATTTCGAGCAGCCGGGCGATGCCGGCCGCGGCAAGCAGGCTTTCGACTCCAAGGGCTGCGGCGGCTGTCACGGAGAAAGTACGAGCAAGGCTTCGGGCGCCCCGCCGATCAGCAAGTGGGAGTCGCTCGCCGATCCGATCGAACTGGCCCGCGCCATGTGGAACCATGCGCCCAAGATGCGGCGCGCCATGGGGGAAAAGACGGCGTGGCCTGTCCTTTCGGCGCAGGAGATGACCGACATTCTGGTCTACGTGCAGAACCTGCCGGTGACCAAGGCCGCCCGGCGGCAGCGGCGGTTCGCGCCGGCGTCGGCCGCGACCGGCGAAGTGCTTTTCCGCGAGAAGGGTTGCGCGGGCTGCCATACCGGAGCTCGTTCGCTTCAAGGGCGCCTCGTCGGGCAGACGCTGGCGGCACTGGCGGCCGCCATGTGGAATCATGCTCCCCAAATGCGGGACCGCGCCCGCGAACTGCGACCCGAGGAGATGACCCGGCTGGTCGGCTACCTCTGGTCGATCCAGTACTTCGACAGCGCGGGCGATCCGGCCCGAGGCGCCCGCATCGCCGAAGAGAAGCGTTGCACCGGTTGTCACGGTGTGGCGGGCAGCGGCGCCCCGGCCTTCGCCTCGCTGGCGGGCAAATTGGACCCCGCGGCCTTCGTGGCGGCCACGTGGCGCCACGGCCCGGACATGCTCCGGGCGATGAAGGAGAAGAAAGTCGCTTGGCCGCGCTTTGCCGGCGACGAGCTGGCGCATCTGCTCGCCTACGTCAATTCGCTGTAGCGCGCCGCCGCCGGCTTCCGTCTCGCTCCTCGAGCAAGCGCCGCGCCCGGCGGAACACCGCCGTCAGCATGGCCTCGGTCAGCCGTCCCGTGGATGTGTTCTGCTGACTCGGGTGGTAGGAGCTGATCAGCAGTGGCAGGTCCGGCCCCAGCCGGTGCAGGCGGTCGTGGCCGAACCGGAAGGCGCTCAACCGGCGCACCAGACCACGATCGCGCAGCACCGAAAGATATACCGAAAAAGCCAGCCGCCCCAGCGCGACGACCACGCGCAGCCTGGGCAGCAGGTCGAGCTCGGCCTCCAGGTACGGCCGGCAGTTGCGAATCTCCTCCCGTGAAGGCTTGTTGCCCGGCGGTGCACAGCGGACGGCGGCCGTGATGTAGGCGTTGTGGAGCCGGAGCCCGTCGTCGCGGGAGCGGCTGACGGGCTGGGAGGCAAAGCCGGTCCGGTACAGCACCCGGTAAAGGAAATCCCCCGAGCGGTCACCCGTGAACATCCTGCCGGTCCGGTTGGCGCCGTGGGCCGCCGGAGCCAGACCGATGATAAGCAGTTCCGCCTCCGGATCACCCAAGGACGGGACGGGCTTGCCCCAGTAGTCCCAATCACGCCAGGCGCGCTTCTTGGACCGGGCGATCTCGGCGCAGTAGCGGCGCAGGCGGGGGCAGCGCTCGCAGGCGATCACCTGCTGCTGGAGATCCGCCAAGGCTCGGGCCCGATCGTGCATCGCGAAACTAATGAGAGTAACATCAGAAATCGGGAGGTTGAGATGGCAGAGAGTGTGACGCGTCGTCGTTTCGTGGCGGCCGCATCGGCAGGCGGGCTGGGCATCGCCAGCGCCTCCACGGCCAAGCTGGCCGTCCTGGGCGGAGAGCCGGTTCGCAAAGCCCCCTTTCCGAGCTGGCCGAAGATCGGCAGCCCCGAGGAGACCGGGCTGATGGAGGTTCTTCGCAGCGGCAAGTGGTTCCGCGGCTACGGCGACGTCGTGAACCGGTTTGAGAAGCAATACGCCGAGCTGACCGGGGCGAAGCATTGTCTGGCGACGGCCAGCGGCACGGCCGCCCTGTTCACGTCGCTGAACGCGCTCGACGTGGGCCCGGGCGATGAAGTGCTGGTGCCGCCGTACACGTTCATCGCCACGATCAACGTGGTGCTGTTGCAACACGCGATTCCGATCTTCGTCGACACGGACATCGAAACGTTCCAGATGGACGTCACCAAGGTCGAGTCGCAGATCACCGAGCGGACGGCCGCGATGATCCCGGTGCATCTGGGGGGCGCTGCGGTCAACATGGACACGGTCCTCGCCGTGGCCGGCAAGCGCAAAATCCCGGTCATCGAGGACGCCTGCCAGGCGCACCTGGGCGAGTGGCGCGGCAAGAAGGTCGGCACGCTCGGCGCCACCGGCTGCTTCAGCTTCCAGGCTTCGAAGAACCTCAATTCGGGCGAGGGCGGCGCCGTGCTCACCAACAGCGACGAGATCGCCGAGAAGGCCTACGCGTTTCACAACAACGGCCGGGGCAAGGGGGTCGGCGGCTATACCTTCTCTTATCGCGCCCAAGGTTCCAACGAGCGCATGACCGAATTCCAGGGGGCACTGCTGCTGGCGCAGATGACGCGGCTCGAGGAGCAGTCGCGCACGCGCGAAGAGAACGCCGCCTACCTCACCAAGATGCTGAACGAGATCCCGGGCATCCAGGTGGCGAAGACCTATGCCGGCTGCACGCCCAACGCCTATCACTTGTTCATGTTCCGGTGCCGGAAAGAGGCTCTCGCCGATGCGCCGCGCTCGGCCGT
>JBBIMZ010000131.1:5431-8522 GCA_037444135.1 Solibacteraceae bacterium | reverse complement strand
ATCAGCACGAAGCGCACGCCGCGTTCGACCATCCGGCGGGCGAGCAGGCAGTTGCGGGCGTATTCGCGCCGGTGCTTGTTTTCTGAATTCACCCCGTACATCTCGAGCGTCGCCGGCGATTCGTCGGAGAAATCCATCAGCTCCGGCGCTTCCATCTGCATGCGAAACGCCAGCTCGTAAGAGGCGATGCGGGAGGCGAGTTCCAGGTCTCCCGTATCGGCCTGGTGGAGCCGGTTCAGATCGTTGATCAGGCCGAGCGTGGCCTGCTGATTGTCGGGGCTGACGCCCTCGGGGCTGGACAGGTACAGGATCGGGTCGCCCTGGCTGCGGAGGATCGTTCCCTGGAAGTGCGACGGCATGAAGCCGGAAGAAAAGTTCGTCGATCCGCCGCTGGGGCCTTTGCCCGAAGGCAACACGACAAAGCCCGGCAGATTTTTCGACTCGCTGCCCAAGCCGTACATCACCCAGGCGCCGAGAGTCGGGCGTCCGAACTGGATGCTGCCGGTGAACAGGAGGAGCTGGCCGGGGTGGTGATTGAACGCGTCGGTGTGCATCGAGCGGATGAGCGTGATTTGGTCGGCGACCGAGCCGAGCTGCGGCGCCAGCTCCGACAGCTCCATGCCGCACTGGCCGTGACGCTGGAACTTGTAGCGGCTCGCCATCACTTTCGCCGTCGGCTTGATGAAGGCCAGCTTCAGGTCCTTGGTCAGCTCAAGGGGCAGGGAAGCGCCGTCGTATTGCTCGAGCGCGGGCTTGGGGTCGAACAGCTCGTACTGGCTGGGACCCCCTTCCATGAACATGTAGATGACGTGCCTGGCCTTCGGCTCAAAGTGCGGCTTCTTGGGACTCAACGGGTTCGTCTCGACGCGCGGCGCCGCGCCCAACCCGTCGGCCAGCAACAGGTCGTAGAGCGCGGCCAGTCCGATGCCGCCGGCGACGCCGCGCAGGAACTCGCGGCGGTTCTGAATGGCGACAAAATCTTCCCAGTCCATGGAAAGCTCTCCTGTCACTCGCGAGTGATGAATTCGTCCAGATTCATGAGCGCCCTGGCCAAGCCGGTCCAGGCGGCCACTTCGAGGCGGCTCTCGCCTTCGGGCGCGAACGGTGCAAGCCTGGCGAGCGCCGCGCCGTCGAACTGAAGCAACCGGCGCTGGAGGCGGAGAAATTCCGCGACGCGATCGGCTTCCTCCGGCTTCGGCTTCCGGGCCAGGCAAAGCCGGAACATGCGTTCCAACCGGCGCTCCGGAGAGGTCTCGTCGCGCATCACGCGGACGGCCAGCGCTTGCGCGGCCTCGAAGAAGGCCGGATCGTTCAGTAGATTCAGCGCCTGCAACGGCGTGTTTGAGCGCTGGCGATCGACGCCGGCGACGAGCCTGGTCGGAGCGTCGAAGTTGATCAGCATCGGGTAAGGTGCCGTGCGCTGGAAGAAGATATAGAGGCCGCGCCGGTAGCGCTCGGGGCCTTCGTCGGCCACCCACGGCTTCTTGGCGTACATGAGTTCTCCGACGCCCTCCGGCTGCGGCGGCCGCACGCTTTCGCCGCCGACTTTCGGATAGAGCAGGCCGCTTGCCGCGAGCGCCCCGTCGCGGATCAGCTCGGCAGGCAGCCGCAGGCGGTTCTGGCGCGCGAGCCAGCGGTTGTCCGGGTCGCGCTCGGCGAGGTTGGGACGGGCGTGGGAAGCCTGCCGGTAGGTGGCCGAGCCGGCGATCAGGCGGAGCAAGTGCTTGCGCCTCCATCCGCTTTCCATGAATTCGGCGGCCAGCCAGTCGAGCAACTCCGGGTGGGACGGCGGCTCGCCTTGAGAGCCGAAATCGTTCGCTGTGCGCACCAGGCCCCGTCCGAACAGCTCCTGCCAGAGCCGGTTCACCGTGACGCGGGCCGTCAGCGGATTGTCCGGAGACACCAGCCACTCGGCCAGCGCCAGTCTGGCGGGCTTGCCGTCGAGTTTCAAGGGCGGCAGCACGGCGGGCGCAGCCGGCAGGACCTCCAGCCCCGGCGACCGCCAGTCGCCCCGCAGCGCGATTCGCGTGACCTGAAAATCGGGCCGTTCGATGACGGTGTAGGCCCGCACGACCGGCGGCAGCTTTGCCTCCAGTTCGCGGATCGCCTTGCGCGCCGCGCTGACGCGGGTCTTCTCTTCTTCGGCGGCGTCCGGGCCGGGGTGGTCGAGGAACCAGTCGACGATCTCGTCGCGCTCGAATTCGGTGAGATCAGTCGGCGCGGCGCGCAGCTTCCAGTCCGAGCGGTCCTTGGCGGCGCGCCACTCGGTCACTTGAAAGTCCCAGTCCGTGCGCACGCCCGGCTGGTCCATCGCCTCGAGCATGCTCTGCTTCCAGGCGGCCAGCAGCCGGTCGATTCCCAGGTCTGACAAGATCTTGTCGCGCTCGGCCCGATAGCCGGGCCAGGCTCGAAGATAGGGCCCTAGCTGGCCGGGCGGCGGCGCCGGAATGTCCCGCTCGACCGTGTTGTTGAAGACGGCGTAGAGCTGGTAAAACTCCTTCTGGCTGATGGGGTCGTATTTGTGATCGTGACATTGGGCGCAACCGACCGTCAGGCCCATCCAGACCGCGCCGATCGTGTTGACCTTGTCGACGACCTCCTCGAAGTGCTTCTCGTCGTTATGCACGCCTGCTTCGCGGTTCTTGACGCCGTTGCGCAGAAAGCCGGTGGCGACGCGCTGCTCCAGCGTGGCGTCAGGCAGCAGATCGCCCGCAAGCTGTTCGACCGTGAAGCGGTCGAAGGGCATGTCGGCGTTGA
The DNA here is from genome assembly GCA_037444135.1 of Solibacteraceae bacterium. GTDB lineage: Bacteria > Acidobacteriota > Terriglobia > Bryobacterales > Bryobacteraceae > CALKXJ01. The sequence continues at coordinate 5,765 of JBBIMZ010000131.1, read as the reverse complement.
ACGCCTGGATGACCCAGTCGCGCCAGCGCCAGGCATAGGGGCGTTGCGGATCCCGCTCGTAGCCGTCCGAGTCGGCGTAGCGGGCGGCGTCGAGCCAGTGGAGGGCCTGCTTTTCCCCGTAATGAGGCGAGCGGAGCAGGTTGTCGACGAGTTCCTGCCAGGCCTGCGGGCGTCCGTCGGCGAGGAAGCGGTCCACTTCCTCGGGCGCCGGGGGCAGTCCGATCAGGTCCAGATAGACGCGGCGAATCAGCGTCACGGGGTCGGCCTCGGGGGAAGGCGCGGCGCCCTCGGCTTCCAGCCGCGCCAGGATGAAGCGGTCGATCGCGTTCCGCAC
>JBBIMZ010000131.1:0-5421 GCA_037444135.1 Solibacteraceae bacterium | reverse complement strand
CTCGTGCAGTTCCTGGTTGTCCGCCGACACCAGTTGGGCCCAGCCGGCGTTGCGCACCGCAGGAACGGCCGGGCGCCGCACAGGCCGGAAGGCCCAGTGCCCCGGCGGGGCCGGAGCGGTCTGCGCCGGGGCGGCCCTCTCCGGCCAGACGGCGCCCGCGTCGATCCACCACTTGATGGCCGCGATCTGCTGCGGCGTCAGCGGAGCGCCCGAAGGCGGCATGCGGTAGCCCGGCTTGTCGCTCGAGATGCGCTCGATCAGCCGGCTGCCGGCGCTGTTGCCGGGCACGATGACCGACCCGGCGTTGCTGCCCTGGAGGGCCGCCTCCCTACGGTCCAGGCGCAGGCCGTTCATTTGGACGGAGGCCCCGTGGCAGCTGTAGCAGCGGGTGTGCAGGACCGGCTCAATGTCGCGCGCAAAATCCACCTGCGCGCGGCCCTGTCCGGTAGCAAGAGCGGCTGCCAGTGACAACGCGGCGACCAACGAGCGAGTCATGATCCCAGCGAGGCGCATTCCGGCATGCCGACGCCCCTCTCCCTGTAGATCAACAAAGTTGTCCGGCCGTGTCAAGTCGGCAGGCGCCGCCGGGAATCGGATTCCGCCGGAGTCCGCCTCAGCGTAGCTCGGGGCGAGCCGCCGCAGGCCGTGTCCGGATGGTAACGGAGGCTTCCGTCAAACCCGGCGCCGAGGCCCGCAGACGGATCGCCCCGGCTTGTCTCGTGCTCCGCACTACGACCAGAGCGCGCCCTCGAAACAGCCGGCGCCGGGTGCCTTGGTACGGCGCCGGGTCACTGCCGTTCCCGTTGCCGAGGGCCGCGATCAGGCCCGGTCCGTCCAGGGCGAACTCAACCTCCTGGTCCGCATCCGGCCGGCGCCGTCCGTGTGCATCGAGAGCCTCCACGGAGACGAACGAGAGATCCTGGCCGTCGGCCCGGAGCCTCGTGCGGTCGGCGCTCAAGCGCAAGGCGGCGGGTTTGCCGGCCGTCACGAGAACCGACTCGGCCACCGCGCGATTCCCGCGCAGCCCGACAGCCTTCAACGTGCCCGGCTCGTAGGGAACTGTAAACAGCGCACGGAATTGCTCGGCGCGGCCGGTAGCCTTTTCCCCGATCAGCTTCCCGTTCAGCCACAGGCGAACGCGCTCGGCCCCGGAGTACACTTCCACCTGCAATCGCTCGCCTTCGCGGCCCGGCCAGGTCCAACTCGGCAGCGTGGGATATACGGCCCAACCGACGGCGATGATCTTCTTGCCCTCCGGCTCGGGCAGGCGCACCGAGGCGTAGACCCGGTCGCCCCCGTTCCAGAGAATGTCGCGGTAGTAGGACTGTGGCTTGCGGTCACCTATAAGGTCCAGGTCGCCGCAATTCGCTGCGTGCCAAGGATAGCCGGGAAACATCAGCTGCATCGGGCCGGATGCGCCGCCGGCCTGCGCCATCGCTTGCTGGATGTCGACGCCGTTGGCCATCGCCGTGAACAGCTTATCCACAACTTCCGGCATGCCGGCCATCATCCGGGCTGCATGCGCGGCCTGTTCCGGAGTGCCGTAGGCCCACGCGCCGATGCCCGATTCGCCCAGGTAGTCCATGGCGGTCCACACGAAGTCGCCCACGATAAACGGGTGGTCCTGGGCGAGGCGCCATTGCTCGAACGCTTCGGCGGGAAACGACTCGGTCGACACCATGACGCGCTCCGGAGCGCGGCGGTGGTCGTCGGCGTAGTTACGGGCGAGATTATAGTTATAACCGGCGATGTCCAGCACCGAGAACACCGCCGCCTGATTCGGCCCGGAGCTCGAGCCGGGAAGGGCTAGCGTAAGCGGACGGCTGGGGTCGAGCGCCCGTACATGGTCCGCCAGCTTCCTGGCCATCGCCCCGCCACGCTCGACGAACGCCTCGGGGATCTCGTTGCCGAGACTCCAAACAATGACGGACGGGTGGTTGCGGTCCCGCAGCACCATCGCCGAGAGGTCCGGCTGCCACCAATCGTCGAAGAAGCGGCCGTAGTCGAACTTGACTTTGCTCGCCCTCCAGGTGTCGAACGCTTCCTCGAGCACGAGCAAGCCCAGCCGGTCACAGGCCTCAAGGAAGGCCGGCGAGGGCGGATTGTGGGCCGTCCGCACGGCGTTGTAGCCGGCTGCCTTGAGCAGCTCCACCTTGCGTTCCTCGGCGCGGTCGAAGGCCGCCGCGCCCAAAGGTCCGTGGTCGTGATGAACGCTGCCGCCATTCAATTTGATCGGCTTGCCGTTCAGCAGCAGTCCGGTTTGCGCCGACCATGCCAGCGAACGGATGCCGAACGGCGTCAGCACTTCATCCACGAGCTTTCCGTCCTTGAGGAGCCGCGTCACCGCCCGGTACAGGTTGGGGGATTCCGGCGACCACAGCGCGGGATTGGCGACCATGATCTGCTGGCTCGCCTCACTCTCGCTTTGCGGCGCAACCGTCATCGCCGACTGCGCCCGGCCGACCGTCCTGCCCATCCGGTCCGTCAGCGTGGTTTCGACGCTCACAGCGGCCGGGGCGGCCGATTCGTTCGCCACCCTCGTGCGAGCCAGGACCTTGACCGCGCCGCTCGACACTTCCGGCGTCGTGAGAAACACGCCCCAGTGCGCCACATGTGTCGGTTCGGTGACGATCATCCGCACATGCCGGTAAATGCCCGAGCCGGTGTACCACCGGCTGTTTGGCTGGGCCGAGTTGTCCACACGCACGGCCAGGACGTTGGGGGCCGAAAGGTCCAGCTGCGGCGTCATGTCGAAAATGAAGCTGGTGTATCCGTAGGGGTGGGCGCCGAGTTTTCGGCCGTTCAGGTAGACGGCGGCGTCCATGTAAACCCCGTCGAACTCGACGCTGACTCGCTTGCCGTTCCACTGCGGCGGGACACGGAAGGTCTTGCGGTACCAGCCGACACCCGCCGGGAAATAGCCGCCGCCCGATCCGGTGGGGTTGTTCTTGTCGGGCGGGCTCTCGATGCTCCAGTCGTGGGGCAGGTCCAGGCGGCGCCAGGAGGAGTCGTCAAACGACCGCTGCTCGGCGCCGCTGGGATCGCCGGCGGTGAACCTCCAGCCGGAGTCGGCGGCCAGTTCCAGGCGCGCCGCTCCGGGCTGGGCGCGGAGCGGCGCAAGCTCGCATAGCAGCGCCAGCGCCGCTGAGATGGAAAGCATTCGGCCACAGGCGGCTTTCATCAGGCCCTCCGGCGGATGGGTCCCGAAAGAGCAAATTAGCACGGTTTCGCAGGCGCTGTCAGTTCCGCAGCCGGACCCGCAGCCGGCAGGGCAGGGTGGGAGCGGCGAGCCCGGCGGAAGGGGTGCGGCTCCGCCCCCGCTCGCCGTTTGCTAGAATCGAATCAATCCGGCAACGGTGGGCCCGGTTGGAATCTCGCGCGGCCGCAGGAATTTGACACGGCCGGAAGGCCTGCGGCATACTGGAAGGGTTTGGCGGGTTCTCTTCTGCTCCCGTGCTACCGCGCCTTGGAACCGCGATAGGTCATCCAGGCGCCCGGCCGGGAGCTGGCCCCGAGGTTCCCCTGCCAGCATCTGGCCCGGGAGCATGGGCTGGTCCGAAGAAAGTACTGAACCGAAACGCGACCAACTGAGTTCACCGGATTGCGGCTGAACGGTGTGCGGTCGGAGGCCGGCTTCGGCCGCGACGCCGAGGCGGCTGAGCCGATCGTGGCCGGACGCCTCCGGCGAGGAGAACGGAAACTCGTTCACAGGCAGCTTGAGGGAGATTAGGTAAGAACGTGCCCACATTCAGTCAGCTGGTGCGGAAGGGACGCAAGCCTCCGCGGTACAAGACGGCGAGCCCGGCCTTGCAGGGCTGCCCGCAGAGGCGGGGCGTGTGCACGCGCGTGTACACGACCACGCCGAAGAAGCCGAACTCGGCGCTGCGGAAGGTGGCCCGCGTACGCCTGACGAACGGGATCGAAGTGACCACTTACATTCCGGGCGTGGGGCACAACTTGCAGGAGCACTCGATCGTGTTGATCCGCGGCGGGCGCGTCAAGGATCTGCCGGGCGTGCGCTACCACGTCATCCGCGGCACCCTCGACGCGGCCGGCGTCGCCGACCGGCGCCAGGGGCGCTCCAAGTACGGCGCCAAGAAGCCCAAGAGCTAGGAAGGTCGGGGAAGATGTCACGCAGGCGAAGAGCGGAACCCAGAGTCGTAGCGCCGGATCCGGTCTACAACTCGACGCTGGCCGAGAAATTCATCAACTCGATGATGTGGGACGGCAAGAAGAGCGTCTCTCAGAAGATTTTCTACACCGCGATGGACAAGATCCAGGAGAGCACCGGCGATGACCCGCTGAAGCTGTTCAAGAAGGCGGTGGAGAACTGCAAGCCGGTGCTCGAGGTCAAGACGCGGCGCGTCGGCGGCGCCAACTACCAGGTGCCGATCGAAGTGCCGCCGAACCGGCGCACGAGTCTGGCCATCCGGTGGCTGATTCAGAGCGCTCGCGCCCGCCCGGAGAAGGGGATGGCCGAGAAGCTGGCCGCCGAGCTGAACGACGCCGCCAACCTGCGTGGCGGCGCCGTCAAGAAGAAGGACGACGTGCATCGCATGGCGGAGGCCAACAAGGCCTTCGCCCATTACCGGTGGTAAGCGACGATGCCGCGAACGGTTCCCATCGAGAAGATGCGCAACATCGGGATTGCCGCGCACATCGATGCGGGTAAGACGACGACGACCGAGCGCATCCTGTACTACACCGGTCGGACTTACAAGATCGGCGAAGTCCACGAAGGAACTGCGGTGATGGACTGGATGGAGCAGGAGCAGGAGCGCGGCATCACCATCACCTCGGCGGCCACCACCTGCCAGTGGCGCGACTTCCAGATCAACATCATCGACACGCCCGGGCACGTGGATTTCACGGCCGAGGTCGAGCGCAGCCTGCGGGTGCTCGACGGGGCGATCGCGGTCTTTGACGCGGTCGCCGGCGTGCAGCCGCAGTCGGAGACGGTCTGGCGGCAGGCCGACAAGTATCGGGTGCCGCGGATCTGTTTCATCAACAAGATGGACCGGGTCGGCGCCGATTTCTTCGGCGCCGTGCGGAGCATCGTCGAGCGGCTCAAATGCCGCGCGGTCCCCATTCAGATGCCGATCGGGTCCGAAGAAAACTTCCGCGGCGTGGTCGATCTGGTGTCGCAGACGGTGCGCGTGTGGCGCGACGAGACGCTGGGGGCCCAGTACGACGATTTGGAGATTCCGGAAAACCTGCGCTTGCCGGCGGCCGAACAGCGCGAGAAGCTGGTCGAGGCGGTGGCCGAGTTTGATGACCGGCTTTTTGAGCTGTATGTGCACGGTGAGCCGATCGGCGCCGACGAGCTGCGCGCCGCCATCCGCAAGGCGACGATTCAGCAGAAGATCTTCCCGGTGCTGTGCGGGGCGGCGTTCAAGAACAAGGGCGTGCAGAACCTGCTCG
>JBBIMZ010000130.1:0-8522 GCA_037444135.1 Solibacteraceae bacterium | reverse complement strand
GATGTAGTAAGGCAGGTTTCCGGCGATGACGGCAGGGCCCCACGCGCTCAAATCGGTTTCGAGCACGTCGGCTTGGACGATGGTCAGTCTTTCTTCGGCGCCGAAGCGCCGGCGCAAGCGCTCGACCAAGTCCGGGTCGAGCTCGATGGCGACCACCCGCGGCGCGTGGCCAAGCAGATGCTCAGTCAGGGCGCCGGCGCCGGCGCCGATCTCGACGATGACTTCCGGAGAAGATTCCGCGGCGGCGGCGGCGATTCGTATCAGATACCCCGCATGCCGCAGAAAGTGTTGCCCCAGTCTTCGTCCCACAGAGACGCGGCGGCCGCCTTCAGCCTTTCACCTCGACTTCATCGCCGCGCAGCGTGATGCGAAGGCGCGCCGATTTCGGCTGGCCGAACATGGTGGCCGGCACAAACTTCGTGCACAACAGCGTCTTCTCGATGCATCTGCGGAGCTCCGGATCCAGGCCCCAACCCTGGCCGGGAACGATCGCGTAATCCATCATCCGTCCCTGGTCGTCGACCAGCACGTCGATGACGATGTCGTCGGCGCCCAGCCCGAACGAGAGGGAGCTCTCCAGCGACGGGCCGGTCGCGAGCGCCGTCGGCACGTCCGCCACGCCGCGCCGGTCGTGAACGGCGTAGATCGGCGCCAGCATGGAGAACAGCAGCAGCGCCGCCAGCAGGCCGCCTCCCACGGGGATCGCGGCCGGCCGCATAAGGTTCTCCACGCAAAGGCGGGCGCGGTCGCGCCAGTCGCCCCAACGGGAGGACAGGCTGAGACGGCGCAGCCGGTTCACACGTTCCTTCGAAGCCAGGATCTGGAGCGCCGTAATCAGCTCCTCGGGCGCCGCCGCCGGCGGCATCGCCCGTAACGCGCTTCTCAGAGTGCGGAGCTGGTGGGCGCGCAAGGCGCACTGCGCACAGGCCTCCAGGTGAGCCGTGACCCTCCCCGCCTCCCTGGCTTCAAGTGATCCGTCGAGCCAATGCGAGATCCTACGTTCGGCAGTGCGGCACTTCATGTTCGAGCACTTCCTACTCCCCGGCTGGCTGCGGTCGCCAGACGATCGCGCCGGCCCGCTCCATCCGTTCCAGCAGTTGCTTGCGCAGAGCTTCCCGGCCCCGGAGGATTCGGGACTTGACAGTTCCCAACGAAACGTTCAGGATTTCAGCGATCTCTTCGTAACTGAGATCCTCGATGTCACGCAGGACAACCGCTTCGCGAAACACCGCGTTGATCTTCGATAAGGCCTCCTCGATCAGCGTCCGCGTCTCCGCTCCCAGCGCCTGCTCGTAAGGGGACAGCCCGGGGTCCGAAAGCAAATTGTGATAGCTTCGGCCGGATTCCCCCTCCTCCTCGTCCAGACCCACTTCGTGTCTGGAGTGCCGGCTGAACCACCGCCGGTGGTTGTGCGCTTCATTGACGGCGATCCGGTAAATCCAGGTCTTGAGGCTGCTCCGGGCGCGGAACGAGCCGATGTGCCGGAACACTTTAAGGAACACCTCCTGAACAACGTCGCCGGCCTCTGCCGGATCGTCGAGCAACCGGTAGACGAGGTTGAAGACCGGCTGCTGATAGCCGGCCAGGAGCTTCTCGTAGGCCTCCTGCTCACCGGCGCACAACCCCTCCACCAACAGCGCCTCGTCAACAGCCAGTTCGGGGGCGGCCCCGGAGCCGCACGCGCCCGGCGAACCGAGTTCTATGCCTGCGAGGGGCTCGCTCACGTTGTGCCTCACTACTTCAATTTTAAGGGCATTCGGCGCTGGTGGCACAACCCTCGTTGAGTTAGACACCGCGCGAAGGCGGAAGTTCCGCCGGCGCGCCTGCAGCCGCCAGAACTTCGCTGTAGACCTGCTCGTAGAGGGGGATGATGATGGAGCTGGAAAACCGAGTTACGGCTGTGTGCCGGGCCGCCGCAGACATCCGCCGATACAGGGCATCGTCGCCCAGCAGGGCGGCCACGTCGGCGGCCTGGGCCTCGATGTCGCCGGGCGCCTCCAGAAACCCGTCCACGCCGTGCGTGATGAGTTCCGGCACGCCCCCCGCGCGGGTCGCCACGGGCGGAACGCCGCAGGCCATGGCCTCGAGCGCCGCCAGCCCGAACGCCTCCAGCTCGCTCGGCAGCAACAGGACATCCGCCTGCGGAATCAGCCGCTCGACGTGCGCCTGTTTTCCCAGAAACTCCACGCACCGCTCCAGACGCAGTTCCCGCGCCAGATGCTCGGCCGGCCCCCGCTCCGGTCCGTCCCCTACCATGACGAGCTCGGCGTCGAAGTCTCGCCGCACGCGACGGAGGATTCGAACGCAGTCGGGCGCGCGCTTGACGGGGCGGAAGTTCGAGATGTGGATGAGCCGGCGCCGCGCGCCGGTGCGGGGGGCGGGATGATAGATTTCGCAGTTGACAAAGTTACGCACGACGCGTATCTCTTTGGCCACGCGGAACACGTCCAGGGTTCGGGACCTCAGGTACTCGCTGACGGCGGTGACGCCGGTGGATCGCTCGATCGAGAACCGGGTGATCGGCAGGTAAGAGCGGTCGGTGCCGACCAGCGTGATGTCGGTTCCGTGCAAGGTCGTGATGAAGGGCAGGTGCCTGCGGTGCTGGAGCATCTGCTGCGCCAGCAGCGCGGCGATCGAATGCGGAATGGCGTAGTGCACGTGCAGCAGGTCCAACTGGTAGTTCTCAGCCACTTCCGCCATCCGCGAGGCCAGCGCCAGGCAGTAGGGCGGGAACTGGAACAGCGGATAGGTGGTGACTTCGACTTCGTGGTAGTGGACGCGCGGCACGTCCGGATCGAGCCGGATCGGATTGGCGTAACTGATGAAATGGACCTCGTGGCCGCGGTTGGCCAGCTCCAGTCCCAGTTCCGTGGCCAGGATGCCGCTGCCCCCGAAGGTCGGATAACAGGTGATGCCGATCCTCACTTGGCCAGAGTATCATCGGGCAGCAAGAGGGTGGCGAGTCCGATCTGGCCGTTGATCCGTTCGGCCGGATGCGCCACGTCACCCCCGCCGAACCAGACGCGGACGCCGGATGCCGCGACCTCGACGGTGGGGTCGCAGACCACTTTCGAATTCCAGGGCCTTTTGCCTCCCAGAACCGCATCCGGGCCGAGCCGCCTCCAATGGATGCCGTCACTCGACACGGCCAGGCCGATGCGGCGATGCTCGTGCCGGTCACGGCCCGTGTACAGCATCCAATAGCGCCGGCTGGAAGCCCACACGGCGGGCTCGCCCAACCCGTTCTCGTCGAAAGCGCCCCGCTCGCCGAGCTCGAGGATGGGGTTGGAGCGCAGTTTCCACCACGTCCGGCCATCCTCGGAGACCGCCGCACCGAGCCGTTGCCGCCGCGCCCGATCCTGTCCGAGAAAGTACATGTAAAAGCGGCCTTGGAGCCGGATTACATAAGGGTCGGCCACTCCGCGCTCATCCCAGCTTCCGCGCGGCCCGGTCTCGAGGACGGGGCGAGGCATTTTCTTCCAGGTTTTCGCATCGCGGGAGCGCGCCAAGGCGATCCGCGGCGGATCGCCGGCTTGGTACCAGTATAGAAACTCCCCGTCGAGGACGGCCACCGAACCGTTGGCTGCCATCAAATCGCCTTCCCAGGATCCTGGAGTGGGAGAGAGCACCTTTCCGTGCTTGGTCCAGACGAAGCCGTCCGGCGAGGTCGCCAGGCCGGTGTGCCAGCGGACGCCGTCAAAGCCCGAGTACAGGTTGTAGTACAAGCCCTGGTGGCGGACGATGGAAGGGTTGAGCACATCGACGGCGTCCCACTCGCCGGGCACGCCGCGCCCGAGCACCGGATCCGGCAGGATCTCCCAACGAACCGCAGGTTCGCCGGGGACCGCCTCCAGCCTCGGCAGGCTGAACTCCCGATAGCGCCCGCAGGAAACCAGTGCGGCCGAAACCGCCAGAGCCGCCGCCAGCCTCATACGCGCACCCGCACTCGCAGCTCGGCGCCCTGGCCGGGGTGCGATTCCAGCGTCAAATCGGCGCCGAGCGCCCGGATCCGTCGCTTGATGCTTTCCGGACCCAGGCCCAGCGAATCCAGCTCCGACAGCCCGTAGCGCCCACTGAACGCAAAGCCGGCGCCGTTGTCGCGAACGGCGATTTCCAGAACGCCGTCAGAGCGTTCCAGCCGGACGGTCACCCGCGAAGCTCGCGAGTGCTTGTGGGCGTTATGGAGCGCCTCGCGAACCACTTTGAGAAGTTCCCGGGAAAGATCCGGGTCAGCCAGGTCCACCGGTTCGGGGTTCTCAACGGAGGTCGCAATGCCGGATTCGCGCTCGAAGTTCTCCGCCAGCCTCCGCAGCGCAGAGCTGAAGGTGACGCCGTCAACCTGAACCGGCCGCATGTGGCGGACAAACGCGCGAATCTCCTCAAGCTGCGACTGGCCAAGCTCCTGGAGGCGCCGCAGTTCGTGCATTGCCGCCGCCGGGTCTCTCTCCAGCAGCTTTCGAATGATTTCCAGGCGCATGTGGAAGCTGGCGAAGCTCTGAAGCGGCCCGTCGTGGAAATCCGCAGCCAGGCGCTCCCGTTCGGCCTCACGCGCCCTCTCCGACTCTTGGCGGTACAGAAGCGCCTGCCGGGACGACTCCAGCAGCCGGCCGACGAGCGTCTCCCGCTGGCGGCACGCGGTGAGAGTAAGCGCCACGGCAATTGCCAGCGCCGATCCGAGCTTGCCAAACTCGTCCGGCCGGATGAAGCCGAAGAACAACCAGGTCGCGGCGCCTACCGGAAAAACTTCGCGAACCGGATGATACAGCATGGCGCGAACCGCCGCCAGCAAGAAAGAAAAACCGGCGAGGGCAGCCGCCGGGAGCCCGGGAAGGCTCGCCAGTACGAGGAAGTACGCCGAATCGATCAAGTACCCGGGCAAGGTCCGATCCGACCGCTGTTGTTTCGGCGAGAACGCGAGCGCCGCCGCGTAGACCAGGTATGTGAGGAGCAGAGCCACCTTGAGCCTGGGCCAGGTCCCGGCCGACATCAAACCCGCGGCAGCGGCCGCAGCCCCGAGCACCAGCCGGCTCCACCGCAGCGCCGAGCGCCACCGGAGCGGAACCAGAACATGCCCCTCGATTTCGCTCACGGCAGCCCTGGCTCCGGATCCGCGACTTCCGGGCTAGCGCCGGTACAGGTACAGCGTGTGACTACGCCCCTCCCCGTCGTCCTCGATATTGACGATCTTGTCCGGAGTCCAGCCTGGCATCGTGAAGTCATGGCAGACTACCCTCGCCCCCTTTTTAAGCTGCTTCTCGAGGATCGGGCGCACCTTCTCGTTCGAGCTCGGCAGCAGGTACACGGTCACCAGGTCCGCCGAACCATAGTCCTGTTTGAGCATGTCTCCGTGAATGATGCGGGCCCGGTTGGCGAGCCCCAGTTTCTGAATCTTCTCCGCGCTCTGCTTGAAAAGATCGGCGTCGATTTCGACCCCCGTCGCATCCGCTTTGAACTTCTGGGCGGCCATGATGACGATCCGCCCATCGCCGCTGCCGAGGTCGAACATGCGCTCGCCGGGACGCAGCCCGCCAAGCTCGAGCATCTTCTCGACCACCAGCTCCGGGGTGGGGTAATACGGCGCCAGCTTCGCTTCTTCCTGGGCCCGGACGCCGAAGGCTGCGCCCAGCAGGAGAATGCAAGCTGAAAAGACCCTGAGTGTGACTCCCATAACGCTCATCCTACAAGCAATCGTAGGTCCGCTCACGGTTCCAGGTAAATGCGCGTGCGGTTGCTCTGCTCTCCACCCGCCTCGATCATGAGCTCGGCCGGTCCGGCGTTAAGGATCTCGGGCAGCTGGGCTTCGACCAGATAGAAGCCCACGTAGCCGGGCGCCAGAATCGCCCGCGTGACTGGGAGCGGCTCGCGGTCCAGGTATACACGCACTTCGGCGACCACGCGCGGCGGGTTCTCGAGGGGACCGGGCAGGCCCGAGGGCCAGTCCGGCTGGACTTTGCCGAGTCCGGTGGCCAGAATCTGAATTCGGCCGCCCGAGCGCGCCGGGGTCATCGCATCCAATAACACTCCGGTGTCGGCATCCAGCACCATCGGCGCGCCGTCGCGATCGACGAAGATCGCGGGCGCCGCCCGCCGCAAAGCCAGCCCGACGTCGTAGCGTTCGAGTCGCCCGGAGCCGCCCACGGCCATCAAGGCCAACGTCAGCGAATTGCCGGCCACTTCGAACGGGACCTGGATTTGGGACTCAGCGGGAGAGGCCGCCAGGACAGGCGCCATCCACGTGCCCGCCCGGGCCGAGGCGACCCGGCGCCCTAGAACGCTCAGCAACGCGCCGGGCGAAGCGGGACGGCTGGAAAAATCGGCGGCGTTGACCACCTTCGGGTCGAAAAAGCGGTGCGGCGCCATCGTCGAGTAAATGCCCTCGCCGTCGACCGCTGCAAAGAGCTGATTGCCGCTCGCATCTAATTCGAGATCGAACACGCGGCGCCCGGCCGGCCGCCCGGCCAGCGGACTCCAGGCCGTCGACACGCCGGCGCCCCGGAGGTCGGCAAAGGTGAAGTAGACGCCGGCATCGCCGCCCACATAGACGGCCCCGCTGGCCAGATCGGCCGTCACCGCTCGCGTGGCCACATCCGGCAAATCGCCGGTGATGTCGTCCCAAAAGATCCCGCCGTTGGTTGTCTTGAGGACGTGTACCCGCCCGCCGGCATCCCCGACCGCCGCCAGCGCGGTGCGCGGATTGTCGGCCGAAGCGAAAACGTCGCGCACGGCTCCGGCGCCGGCCGGGGCGAACGGGCGCCACGTACGGCCCCGGTCGGAGGATGCCCACAACCGCCCGTCGGAGCTGCCCGCATAAATGGAGTCGCCGGCGACGGCGATCGGCCCGATCGGCGCCGCTAAGAGGCTGCGGAGCGTCCGGCGGAGCTCTTCCTGGGTCGCGAGCGTCTCATCGGCCACCGGCCGCCATGCCGTCTTCTCACCCGGCGCCCATTCAACCGCGCCGAAATTCTCGAGCAAGACGCGCATCCCTCCGGCGCCGCCCGGCAGGCGAAGGATACGCCGCACGGGCAAGTTCGGCAGCGACCGGTTCAGTCCCGACCACGACAGCCCCCCATCGAGCGAGCGCCACACACCGAAGCGCCCCGCCACCACAATCTCCTGATCGTTTTCCGGTGAGACCGCCAAATCGCGGAATCCGCCACCCAAAATTGACGCGCCTGCATAATCGGTGAGGTTCGCCCAGCTCGCTCCAGCGTCCTCGGAACGATAAACCGCCCGGCCGACGGCATAGAGCAGCCCCGGACGGTGGGGCGCCCGGCGGATGCGAGCGGCGGCCTCGGGCGCAGAACGCACCGGGGGCGTGTCCTCCTCGGCCGGCGTGGCGGCAGGCGTGACGGGGTCCCAGGTTTCGAAATCCCGCGTCACAAACACATTGCCGGAGGCGGTTCTCAGGAACAGCTGCCTGCCGTCGCTGGAATACCAGACGCGCTCAACCGGACCGCCCGCCGGTGAAGCCAGCGAGGCCTCCACCGTCGTGTTGCCGAGCCGCCTCCAGTCGGCGTGGAAGGTCTGCGCCTCAGCCGCCAGGCTGGCCAGGAGCGCGGCCGCCGCCAGCCGGCTTCCGCGTCCGATTGTGGCGATTCGACACATCCGACGAGTCCATTGTATCCTGCGCGGGACTCGATCCAGTTTCGAACCCACGTCAGAGATGTGGAGTTTCAAGCTCTTGTCTCGCACAAATTCACACGGAAGCCGTCTTGCTAGGCAGCTTTGGTGATAGACTGAGGTGTTCAGGTCCGGCGATCTCCGCCGGGGGCCACATTTGCGATCCGGGAGAGCTCCGATGGCCGCCTCGCCCACAGGCCGGCTGAAGTGGTGGTTCGCGTTGACCGCCCTAGCCGCCGTGTGCGCCGGCCAAACCTTTTCGCCCGCTCCCCCGCCGGCGGTGCAGGAGGGCGCCGGCGCGTCCGGCGGGCCGGAGGCTGCGCGAGTCGTTTCCGTAACCGGCCAGGTTTCCGTCCTGCGCGATTCCTACCCGTGGGTTCTGAACCCCGGCGACATCGTGCGCACGCAGCAGATCATCGTCACCGGTCCGGACAGCTTCGCCGTTTTTCAGTTGGCCGACGGCAGCTCGTTTCATGTGTTTCCGAACTCCCGGGTCAGCTTCCGCACCAATCCGGGCGACTGGCGCGATCTGCTCGATTTATGGATCGGCCGCGTCAAAGTCTTTATTCAGAAGTTCGGCAGCCAGCCCAACCCGAACCGCATTTTCACGCCGACGGCGGTGATTTCAGTCCGGGGGACGGTGTTTGACGTCGCCATCGAAGACGAAAACGACACCACGCTGGTTGCGGTCGAAGAAGGCCAAGTGGTGGTCCGCCATCGGCTGATCGGAGCGAGCAAAGAAAAGGTGGTCAACGCCGGCGAGTACTTGCGGGTGTATAAGGACGCGCCGCTGGCCCGGCAAACCTTCCCGACAGGTCCGGCGCTGGAGCGGGGCTTGCGCGCGGCCTGGGAAGCTCTGTACACGATTTTGGTCCACAGCCGTGGCGCCTCCGGGGTGCCCG
>JBBIMZ010000129.1:0-8529 GCA_037444135.1 Solibacteraceae bacterium | reverse complement strand
GTCGGCCCGGTGGTGAGCTCGAGCGAAGCGACGTTGCTCAGCGGCACGTTACCGAGCTTGGCCGAGGGTACGAACAGCCGCTCCAGCGCGTCGGGCGAGTTGCGAAACTCCTCGGAGACGCGCAATTGCACGTCGTAGCGGTCATCGCCTTCGCGGTAGGTGGTCACCTGCTCGTCGCCGCCCACCAGCGTGCGCACTGCGGTGGCGATCGAAGCGACGCTGACGCCCAGATCAGCCGCCTTGTCGCGGTTGATCCGCACCTGCACTTCCGGTTTGCCGGGCTCGTAGGAGCTGTCCAGGTCGGTGACGCCCGGCACCTCGCTGAGCCGCTTCATCAAAACGGTGGAGTATTCCTCGAGCCGCGCCAGATCCGGACCCTGAATGTAGAACTGCAAATCGTAGCGCGTCGCGCCTTGAATCAAGGCCGGCAGTTGCACGCTGACAACCAAGTCCCGAAACTTCTGGAGGCGCTCGCGCGCCATCAGCATCAGCTCCTGCTGGGTGTGCCGGCGCTGTTCGATCGGGACGAGCTCGACGATCACCGAAGCGCGGTCCACCTGGCGCCGGATGTCGGCGCCGATCGTCGTCAACAGGTTGCGCACGCCGGGCAGTTGCGCGAGTTCGGCCTCGACCTGTTTCATCACCTCTTCCGAGCCCGCCAGCGAGGAGCCCGGCGGCATGCGTACGCTCACTTCGAACTGGCTCTGATCGTCCGTGGGGAGGAAGTCCTTGCCGATGCCGATCGCCAACGGAATCGACGAAAGCGCCACGGCAACCGAGAGCGCCACCACCGTCTTGCGGTGCGCCAGCGACCAGACGAGCATTTTGCGGTAGGGTCCCGCGATGGCGCGGAACAGCCGCGTCTGCTTGCTCTTCGGGCCGTCGCCGGCCGGCGGCGTTCGGAGAAACCGCGAGCACAGCATCGGCGTGAGCGTGAAGCTGACCAGCAGCGACACCATGATGGCGAACGCCGCCGTGTAGCCGAAGCTCGACATGAAGCGCCCGATGATGCCTTGCATGAAGGCGATGGGCAGGAAGATGATCACCAGGCTGAACGTCGTGGCGGTGACGGCCAGACCGATGTCGCGCGTGGCTTCGATGGCGGCCCGCATCGGCGGCATCCCCTTCTCCTCGATGAAGCGGTAGATGTTCTCCAGCACGACGATGGCGTCGTCGATCACCACGCCCACCATCAGCGTGAGCGCCAGCATGGTGATCTGGTTGAGCGTGAAGTCCATCCACTTCATGAGGCTGAAGGCGGAGATGATCGACGTCGGGATGGCGATCGCCGCGATGATCGTCGAGCGCCAGTTGCGCATGAACAGCAGCACGATCAGTGCCGCAAAAAGGCCGCCTTCGATCAGGTGGCGCTGCACGGCCTCGAAGGAGCCTTGGATGAAGGTGGACTGGTCGCGGCTGTAGGTGATCTTGAAGTCCGGCGGCAGCGAGGGACGCAGTTCCTCGATGCGCCGCTTGACGTTGCCGATCACCTCGAGAGTGTTCGTGCCCGCCTGCTTGCGGATCTCCAGCACCACCGCGGGCGCGCCGTCCAGCCGGGCGAGCGACCGCGGCTCGACCACGCCGTCGACCACGTAGCCGATGTCGCGGATGCGCACGGGCGCGCCGCCGGCCTGAGCCACGATGACCTGTTCGAAGTCGCGCGGCGACTGCACGCGGCCGAGCGTGCGCACCGACAGCTCGAGCGGCCCTTGATCGATCCGGCCGCCGGGGATTTCCACGTTCTGCGCGGCGATGGCGGCCCGGACCTGATCGATGTTCAGATTGTAGGCGTGCAGGCGGTCGCCGTCGAGCCAGATCTGAATCTGCCGCGTGCGGTCGCCGACGAAGCGGACCTGTCCGACGCCGCTGACCGACTCCAGGTTCTTCTTGATGCGGTCGTCGACGATGCGCGTGATCTCGCGCAAATCGCGCGGCGAGGAGACGGCCACGTTGATGACCGGCGCCGCGTCGAGGGCCACCTTCTCGACGATCGGCAGATCGGCGTCGCGGGGCAACTGGCTGAGGATGCCGTTGACCTTGTCGCGCACCTCCTGGGCGGCGACATCGGCATCCTTCTCCAGCACGAACTGCACGGTGACGATCGAGATGCCTTCGGCCGAAAGCGAACTCAGGTCGTCGATGCCCGCAATCGTGTTGACCGCCTCCTCGATGCGCTTGCTGATCTGGCTTTCCACCTCCTCCGGCGCCGCGCCGCGGAGCGTGGTGGTCACCGTGACGATCGGGAACTCGATCTTAGGGAAGAAGTCGACGCCGAGCTTGCGGTACGAATCCAGGCCCAGAACCACCAGGCCCAGGATCAGCATCGTCGCGAAAACGGGCCGGCGGACACAAATTTCGGCGAGTTTCTGCATGGCCTAACCGTCCGTGCGCGCCGGCTGGCGCGTCTTCACCGGGGCGCCGTTGACCAGCTCGGCCAGGTGGTCGAGCGCGACCAGCTCGCCGGGCGTCACGGCGCCGTCACGAACCTCGATCCAGCCGTCGAAACTCTGGCCGAGCAGAACTTTCTTTTCGACGGCGCGGCCGTCACGAATAACGAACAGCTTGGTGAGGCCGGCGACGGTGTAGACCGCCTCGCGGGGCACCACCACCGCCGTCGCGTCCCGTTCCACCACCAGGCGCACCTGGACGAACATGCCCGGCCGCAGACGGCTGTCGTCGGAGGTGAGGCGCGCTTCGGCGGCCAGCGAACGCGAGCGAGGATCGAGCGACGGGTTGATCTGGCGCACCACGGCGCGGAACTCCTGCCCGGGAATCGCGTCGGTCGAGAAGCTCAGTTCGGTCCCCACGCGCACCGCAGCGGCGGCCGACTCGGGAATCTCCACGCGTAGGCGCAGCGGGCGCGGCTTAACGAGCGTGACGATCGGCGAGTTTTCCCGCAGGTACTGGCCGGGCGCGGCCAGGCGCTCGGCGACGAAGCCGTCCATCGGGGCGCGAATCTCGGTGTCGGAGAGCTTTTTCTCGGCGAGCCTGGCCTCGGCTTTGAGCGCCTGAATGGTCGCCAGCGCGGTCTGAAGTTCGTGCCGCGCCGCGTCCAGAGCGGCTTCACGGGCGCGGTAGGCCTTCTCCAGCTCGACGAAGCGGTCCTGGGCAATGTCGCCGGTGGCGACCAGCTTGGCGGCCGATTCGTACCGGGTGCGGGCGTCTTCGAGCAGGGCTTCGGCCTGGCGGATGGCCGGCGTCGTCTCGGGCACGATGTCGTCCTGCCCCGGCTTGAGCCCCACGCGCGCCAGCGCCTGCGCCAGCGAGGCCCGCATCCGCTCCAGTTGCAGGCGCAGCTCGCGCTGGTCGAGCCGGGCGATCACTTCGCCGGCGCGAACCGCCTGGCCGAAATCCACGCGGATCATTTCCAGTCGGCCGGCCACTTCGTTGGTCACCGTCACCGTTTCTTCGGCCGCCAGCGAGCCCGTCACCGATATCGTGCGGGCATAGCGCCGCGTCTCGGCCGCCGCCACTCGGACGGCGGGCGCTTCCACAGGCGCCGTGGCGGCCTCGACCGGCTTTTGCGAGGAGCGGCCCGAACAACCGCCTAGTGCGAGCGATATCAGGATCAGGACGACGAGATGAAGGTTCATCTGGATTGCGACCTCTCTTTCGCGATGCCATTCAGGAAGATGGCGACCACGGTTTGGATGAGCTTCCGCTGGACCTTCTCGAGCGAGCGGTCTTCAAAGATCGCCATCGCCAGGCCTTGATGAGCCACCATCCCGGTGAAGCCCCGGGCCGCCAGGTAGGGATCGATCCTCCGGAAAGCGCCGGCGCGGATGCGCTCCCGAAGATAGCCGGTGAGCATGTCGTAGTAGACGGCGACCTGGCGCTGGAAGAACAGATCGGCCAGCTCGTGATGCCCCAGGCCGCTGAACAACAGCAGGCGCACCACGTCGGAGTTCCTCCGATGCCAGTCGAGGACGAGCTCGGCCAGGCGTGTGAAAAACCGGCGGTCGTCGCCGGCGTGCCGGGCGGCCTCCAGTTCCGCGTCGCTCGACTTTTGCTCGACTTCACAGGTGGATTCGATGATGGCTGTATAAAGATCGCGCTTGGTGGCGAAGTGCTGGTAGAGGACCGGCTCGGTGACCCCGGCTGCAGCCGCCAGCTCCCGTGTCGTCGTGCCTTCGAAACCCTTTTCGGCGAAGAGACGGATGGCCGCCTGGACGATGGCGGCGCGGCGCTCAGCGGCGGTGAGGCGGGGTCTTGCGGCGGGGCGGGCCATGGTGATGGAAATTAGCGTCTGCTAACCTAGCAAACACTAACTTAACACGCCGCCGTAGCGGTGTCAAACGCGGCGAACGGACGGTGGCGTCAGCAGTCGGGGGGCTGGTTGCGGCCGCCTTACCGGCGCAGCGGGGAGGTCCGCTCTTCGAGCGTCGTGATCCGCCGGTCGTGGTCGGTGAGCAGTTGCTCGATGCGATCGAGGCGGCGATCAATCGCATCGAGGCGCGTCGAAACGCCGTCCCTCAGATCGTCGATGCGCTTGCCCAGGTCGCCGAAGCGGCCGTCGATGCGGTGGTTCAGGCCGCCGAAGCGGTCGTCGATGCGCTTGCTCAGGTCGCCGAAGCGGTCGTCGATGCGGCGGTTCAGATCATCGATGCGACGGTTGTGATAGAAGTACGAAAGCGCAAATATGACGATAATCGGCAACGCCACTTGAAAAAAGGGCTGTTGCCACCAGGCTTGCATCACCTTGATTACAGGCTGTGAAAGGCGACTCGCGCCGCTCGCCTTCAAGCGCGCAAGCGCCGCATGGCTTTCAAGCAGCGCTCGACGGTCTCCATGGGCGAATAGGCCGACCCCTCCTGCTCGATCAGGTAGTACTCGATGCCGCCGACCGTTTCGGCGGCCCGGAAGACCTCTTTCCAATTCACGGCGCCTTCGCCGAGCAGAACCCGGAAGCCTTTGTCCGGCTCGGGCGACCAGTCTTTGACGTGCATGCTAGCGACGCGGCCGGGGTAGCGTTTGATGAAGGCGACCGGATCGCCGCCGGCGCTGAGCGCCGCACCAACGTCGAGTTGCAGAATAACGTCCTTGGCGGTGTTCTCGCCGATGACGTCGATCGGGAGCTTACCCTCGAGCGGCTGAAACTCGACGGCGTGGTTATGGAAGCCGGTGCGCATCTTGTGCGGGCGCAGCTTTTCGGCCACCTGGTTCAACCGCTCCGCCACCTCCTGCCAGCCTTTGACGGACGTGATCCGGCCGGCGCTGGCCTGGATGATCTGGGTGCTGCCGAGGATCTGGTTGAGTTCGATGGTGCGCGAGAGGTGTTCCGGCTCGAGGAACTTGCCCGAGTTGTGCGTGCTGACGCAGCGGATCTTGAGCTCGTCCATCAGCTTGCGCAACTCTTTGGCCTGGTCGATCGAGTAGTCGAAGTAAACGGCGTAGAACTCGACTACTTCGTAACCCATCTTGGCGACTTGCCGGAGCACGTTCTTGACGTCGGTCTTCATCTCGTCGCGGACCGAGTACAGCTCGAGTCCGATGGGAACGCGCTTGCGCTGGGCCAAAGCGACGGCCGCGGGGGCTGCCAGAAAGGAACGGCGGGACAGGTTGGACGTTGAGGATGCCATGATGACTCTCCGGAATTGGTCGGACGTGACTACGATACCACGCCGCCGCCGCCGGCGTCGGGGCCGAAGGCGCCCCGCTAGAGCGCCAGATGCGAGGGATTGAGTTCCTCCTCGGCCAGCGGGCGCGCCAGGCGGCCCAGCTTGACCGGGACGTCGTACAGCCGACCGGGAGCAAAGCGCGCCCAGAAGGGTCGCATGCCGGGGACGATCACCTTGACCACGGTCAAGCCCACGTCGGCCCGCGTCTGATCCAGCACGAGCGTCTCCAGGCCCAGCCTTGCGGCCAGCGCGACGCAATGCTCGACGTCCTCGCGCAGGTCGCCGGACCGGTAATCGTCGAAGTCGGCGAGGCGCCGCACCGGCTGCGCCGGGTCAGGCAGGAGGAACGTCTCGTCCGGAAGCGGCGGCGTGAACAGGCGCACCTGCCGGCCGGACAACGCCACCGGCAGGAACTGGTTCATCTCCGCGAGCGCCCGCGAGGCCGCGATCCGCGGCTCCAGGTGCGCGCCGAAGCCGAGGAGCCAGCCGGCCTCCTCTGCAGCGTCCTTCCGGGCCACGGCGGCGAAAACCGGGATCTCGAAGTCCGAAGTGACGTCCAGGAGCCAGACCGAATAGCCGAGGCGCCGGTAGTGGGCGAGCAGCCGCTCCAGACCGGGATGTTCCAGGCTTTCCAGGTCCAGAGCGGGGCGGCGCAGGCGGTTGTACCACCACAGCGCCACGGCGTCTCGCTCGACCACTTCGAGAAAGCCCTGCAAGACGGCTTCCTCCAGGCAATTGCCGGCCGCGTTGCCGTTCGAATCGGCGCGGCAGAAATCGTGGCCTCCGGCGGGCGGGTAGTTGTAGTAACAATACGCCGTGGGCACGTAGCGACGCCGTTGGCGCGTGAGCGACCAGACGGGCGTCCAGTCGATGCGCCGCCGCTCGTCGAACGGCTCGGGAACCCAGTTGAATTCGGACTCGAGCTGATTCCAGCGGTCGCGGGCAGCGTACTGCGCCGCGCTGAAGTTCAGGCATGCGCTGGGGTGGATGGCCTGCCCGGCCAGCTCGGCGAAGGCGGCGCGCCGGCGCGGTTCCGAGCTCCGGAAAATGCCGGAGTATCGTTCGAGCGCTTCGCATAGCGCGCCGGTTACCGACTGCGCGCGGCTGAGCCCTTTGCCCGCGCTCTTGCGGCCGGCCGTCCACTGCGCAAACAGGCTCCGGCGGTAGTTCAGCGTGAAATTATGGCCCGCCAGGTGTACGTGGGCAAGTCCGCCCTCGTCCCGATAGAACGGTTCGATCCGGTCGACGATGCCGATGAGCGGACTGATGTGATGCCGGAACCGTTCGTAGGTCTCTTCGGGCGGCGCGACGCGGTAGCCCCCGTCGGCGACGGGGAGCTTTTGGCGGCTTACCAGGCGAAGCGGTCCCGGCATCCTTGGCCGGCGACCGGCGCCGCACGAGGGGCAGTCTTCGAACGGTAACAGCGTGTGCTCCTCCACCGTCAGCGCGAGCGAGTCGAAGGTGAGCAGCTTGCCCCGGAGACGCCCGCCGCCTCCGGATGCCAGCCACTTCCAGGTCTCTAGCGCGGCCAGCTGCGAGGCAATCCCGATCGTTGCCGGAAGGTGGGCCCTCGAAAGCGCCGCGCCGCCCTCCGCCGGCCCTTCGCTCCCGGCGATCTGGCGTTGGAGCGTCTGGCCGAGGCGCCGGGCGAGGCACTCCCAACAGCCGGCGCGGCCCGGCTCGAAGATCGGGCCGATCCACAGCACCGCCCCGACAGGCTTGACGAGCATCCAGGTGATGCGCCCGGCCAGAGCGCGCCGGTTGACCGCCGCCAGTTCGCTGCGCAAATAGTCGTCAGTGAGCACGATCGTGAAGCCCGCGCGCCGGGCCAAACGTAGGCCGAGCGCCTTCAGGGCGGCGGTCAGCCGGAGGCGCTCGACGGCGCCGACCGCTTCGACGGCGACCGGGCGGCGCAGGCGCCGGGAGGCGCTCCGGCGATCGGCGCCCGCCAGCTCACGGAACGCCTCGCGTGCGGGGGGTTCGGCGCTTAAAGGCCCGGCCAGCAGACCGGCCCGGTCGAGTTCCTGGACGCCGTACTCGACATCGAGCGGCGTCAGACGCCCTTCGAGCCGCCGGACAATCTCTTCTACGGTGTTGCGCCCGTCAAGGTGCGGCGCCAGCATCGCATAGAGCCGCCCTTCGAGCGCCACGTGGCCGGTTTCGGTGACCAGGAAAACCGTCTCCGGTTCGGCCACCTTGACCAGCAAATGCGGCTTGAACCTCGGTCTTGGCGGCATGCGGCGCGCGGGCTCTCAGAATCAGAAAATGTATTTGAGTCCCAACTGGATCTGGCGCGGCGGCTTGCTTCCGAACGCATTCGCCGAGAGCACGCGCCCGAACGTCGGCGAGTCGAAAACCCGATCGGGCAGGTCGAAGTTCGGGTGGTTGAGCAGGTTGAACAACTCGAAGCGGAGCTGAAGCCGGCGGCGGTCGCCGCCGAATGGAAAATCCCGGAGCACGAGCAAGTCGACGTTGGCCAGCCCGGGACCGATCAGTGCGTTGCGGCCGGCATTGCCGAACCGGCCCGGCGCGGCCGCGAACGCGCAGGGGTTGAACCAGCTGGCGGGATCGCCCACGAGATCCGCGGCCCTCCCGCCTTGAGCGGCGGTTGTGTGGCAAGCCGGATTCGGATGAGACGGGACGGGACCGGCTCGATACGGATCTGAGATCACGTCGGGGCGGTCGCTGGCCTCGATCTGGCCCGCTCCCGTGCCGCTCTGATCGACAGCCAGGTTGACGGTGAACGGCTGGCCGGATTGCAGCGTGACAATACCGCCCACTTCCCAATTGCCGGCAAGCCGCGCGAGAGGATTCCGCCCGGACCAGCGGCGGCCGGCGCCGGCCGGCAGCTGGTAGAGAACGCACGTGCCGAAGCGGTGGCGCGCGTGGAAATTCGAAAGGCCCCCCTCGG
>JBBIMZ010000128.1:0-8604 GCA_037444135.1 Solibacteraceae bacterium | reverse complement strand
AAATAGGCATCGACCACGAGCCCGGTCTTGCGCGCGATCATCGCGCCGGCCGGCGAGGCGGCCAGCGCCGCGCATTCGGCGGCTGTGCGGCGGCATTGCCAGACGATGGCGGGCGCCACCGGCTTGCCCGTGCGCCGCTCCCAGACCACGGTCGTCTCTCTCTGGTTGGTGATCCCCAGGGCGGCGATTTCCGCCGGCGGGATCGAGAGCCGCTCGAGGAGGCGCCGCCCCGCGGCAAGCTGCGCCGCCCAAATCGCCTCGGGGTCCTGCTCGACCCAACCCGGCTGCGGAAAGCGGCTCACGACCGGCTCGGACTCGATTCCGAGCCGGCGGCCTTCTTGGTCGTAGAGCGCGGCGCGGGCGCTGGTGGTTCCTTCGTCCAAGGCGAGGATGTAGGGCACACGGGCATTATAGACCGCTGCCCGGCGGCGTCCGGCTAGAATGAAATTTCATGTTCTTCCTGCGCAAAGAGAAGCCGCCCGAAATCAGCTTCACCGAGCGCCTGGAGCGCCTCAAGCGCGCCGGCTTCCGGATTCGTGACCTCGAGCCGGGCAAGGTCCTCGCCCTGCGCGACGGATGCGCCGCCGTCATCGAGAATCCGCCCGGCGGCAAGCCGCGCATCGCCAGGGCGGGCTACGTAGTCGGGCGCGAGCTGGGCGAACTGGTCGACCTGGGCTACCAGAAGGTCTGGCAAACTCCCGGCGGAGTGCGCGAGCCGGCTCTCGCCTTCCAGCTCAAGGCGCTTCATGCCGCCCTCGAAGATCTTCGCGAGCACCTGGGCCTGGCCAGCTTCTACAACGAATCGCTCGGCACGGTCAACGACGCGCATCTTTACGACCGGCTCGCCGGGCGCGACAACCACCTGCCGGCGAGGCGCGAAGGGCACTGACGTCCAGCCGTGGCGCCTCCGACGAATTCCAGAATCCGCCGTGCGGTGTTCCTCGACCGTGACGGCACCCTCATCGAGGACCGGGGCCATCTGGCCGACCCCGCCGAAGCGGTGCTCTATCCGGGCGCCGTCGAAGCCCTGCGCCGCCTTCAGGAGAAGTTTCTGCTGTTCATCGTGACGAACCAGTCCGGCGTCGCCCGGGGCCTCATCCGGATCGAAGACGTCGAGCGCGTCAATTCGGATCTGCTGGGGCGGCTGGCGGCGGCCGGCGTGCAAATCGCGCGAGTTTATGTGTGCCCACACCAGCGCAGCGACGGTTGCCGGTGCATCAAGCCGAAGCCCTATTTTCCGGAGCTGGCGGCGGCCGAGTTCGGCCTCGATCTGAGGCGGTGTTTTTCCGTCGGCGACCACCCGCACGACGTCGAGCTGGCGCGGGCCGTGGGCGGCCGGGGCATCTACGTTTCGACCGGCCACGGCATGAAGCATCTGAGCGAGGTCACCGGCGAGGCGGTGATCGTGGCCGACATCGTCGAAGCGGCCCACTGGATTCTCGGCGCCGCCGGCGCGGCCGGGCACGCCGTCCCAGCCTGCTGAGCGGCCAAAAACCGGTATCATGAAGGTATTACGGGCAGATCATGCTGCGGCGAAAAGGTGAAGTGTCTGAGGACTTGAATCCTCAAGAAACTCAGGAGTGGCTGGAGGCGCTCGACGAGGTCATTGACGCCTGTGGGCCCAACCGGGTGAGCTATCTTCTGGACCGGCTCGTGGAGCGGGCGGCCGCCTTCGGGGTGCGCCATACTTACGACGTCAACACGCCCTATGTGAACACCATCCCCGTCGAGGAGGAAGTCCCTTACCCGGGCGACCGGCAGATCGAGCGGCGCATCAAGAGCCTGATCCGCTGGAACGCCATGGCGATGGTGGCGCGGGCGAACAAGTACGACGACGGCATCGGCGGCCACATCTCGACCTACGCCTCGCTGGCCACGCTCGTCGAGGTGGGTTTCAACCACTTCTTCCGCGCCAGCTACGGCGATCAGCCGGGCGACTTCGTCTACTTTCAGGGCCATGCCTCGCCGGGCATCTACGCGCGGGCGTTTCTTGAAGGGCGGCTGAGCGAAAAACACCTGGAGAACTTCCGCCACGAGCTGCGCGACCAGCCGGGCCTGTCCTCCTACCCTCACCCCTGGCTGATGCCGGAATTCTGGCAGTTCCCGACGGTCTCGATGGGAATCGGGCCGATCAACTCGATCTATCAGGCCCGGTTCATGCGGTATCTGGAGAACCGCGGCATCATTCCGGTGACGCCCCGCAAGGTCTGGGCCTTCGTGGGCGACGGCGAAGCGGATGAGCCCGAGACGCTGGGCGCCGTCACGCTCGCTGCCCGCGAGAAGCTGGACAACCTCATCTGGGTGGTCAACTGCAACCTGCAACGGCTGGACGGGCCGGTGCGCGGCAACGGTCACATCATCCAGGAGCTCGAGGCGGCCTTCCGCGGCGCCGGCTGGAACGTCATCAAGGTGATTTGGGGCGACGACTGGGACGCGCTGCTGGCAAAGGACAAAACCGGCCTGCTGATCAAGCGGATGGGCGAGTGCGTCGACGGCGAATACCAGAACTTTAAAGTCAAAGGCGGCGCCTATGTGCGCAAGGAATTCTTTGGCAAATATCCGGAGCTGCTCGAGCTGGTGGCCGACATGACTGACGAACAGCTGGAGCGGCTGCGCCGCGGCGGGCACGATCCGCAGAAGGTCTATAACGCCTACAAGCGGGCCGTCGAATACAAAGACGGCCCCTCGGTGGTGCTCGCCTTTACGATCAAGGGCTACGGACTCGGCGAGGCGGGCGAAGGCCGCAACATCACCCACCAGCAGAAGAAGCTCAACGAGAAGGAGCTCGAGTACTTCCGGCAGCGCTTCGACATCCCCATTCCGGAAGAGGCCGTTCACACCGTGTCCTTCTACCGCCCCCCGGAGGACAGCCCTGAGATCCAGTACGTGCACCAGCGGCGCAAGGAGCTCGGCGGATACCTTCCCGCGCGGAAGGTAAAGCGGATCGAGATCAAGGCGCCGCCGCTCGAGCTGTTCGCCGACGCGCTGGCCGGCTCCAAGGGTCGCGCCGCCATGACCACGGCCGGCTTTGTGAGCATCTTGCGGGCGCTGCTCCGGGACGCGGAACTCGGCAAGCTGATCGTGCCGATCATCCCTGACGAGGCGCGCACCTTCGGCATGGAGTCGCTGTTCCGGCAGGCGGGCATCTACGCCAGCCAGGGCCAGCTTTACAAGCCCGTCGACAGCGACATGTTCCTGTACTATAAGGAAGCGCGCGACGGCCAGATCCTCGAGGAGGGCATCACCGAAGCCGGCTCGATGGCCTCCTTTACGGCCGCCGGCACCGCCTACGCCAACTACGGCGTGCCGATGATTCCGTTTTTCATCTTTTATTCGATGTTCGGCTTCCAACGCGTGGGCGACCTGATCTGGGCCTTCGGCGACGCTCGCGGCAAAGGGTTCCTCATGGGAGGCACGGCCGGGCGGACGACGCTGGCCGGCGAGGGCCTCCAGCATCAGGACGGTCACAGCCTGGTGCTGGCCTCCAGCGTGCCCACCTGCGCCGTCTACGATCCCGCTTACGCTTACGAAATGGCGGTGATCATTCAGGACGGCATCCGGCGGATGTACGAGAACATGGAGGACCGCTTCTACTACATCACCCACTACAACGAGTTCTACGTGCAGCCGCCCATGCCCCAAGGCTGCCGTGAAGGCATCCTCAAAGGCATCTACCGGTTCCGCCTGTCCGAGCGCGGCGAGGCCGCCATCCACCTGTTCGGCTCCGGGCCGATCTTGAACGAAGCGCTGCGGGCGCAGGAGATCCTGGCCGAGCGTTACCAGATCCCGGCCGACGTCTGGAGCGTCACCAGCTATAACGAGCTGCGGCGTGAGGCGCTGGCCGTGGAGCGGTGGAACCGCCTGCACCCGGCGCGTCCGAGCCGGCGGCCCTACATCCAGGAGGTGCTCGAGGGCCACTCCGGGCCGATCGTCGCCGCCACCGACTACATGAAGATCGTGCCCGACCAGATCGCTCCGTGGCTTCCCGGCCGCCTCGTCTCGCTGGGCACCGACGGCTTCGGCCGCAGCGACAACCGCCAGCATCTGCGGCGGCACTTCGAAGTGAACGCGGAATCGATCGCGGCGGCGGCTCTCTCAGCGCTGGCGCGGCGCGGCGAGTTCGACCCGGCGCGCGCCGCGGCCGCTCTGGCCGAGCTCGGTGTCGATCCCGAAAGGATCGATCCGGCGCTCGCCTGACGGGGCCGTCCATGCTGCTGATCCGCGAAGAAGACGTCCGTGCGCTTCTGCCGATGCCGAAGGCGATTGAGCTGATGCGTGCGGCTTTTCTCGATCTGGCTTCGGGCCGGGCCGTGAATCAGCCTCGGCGGCGCATGGTTCTGCCGACGCGGTCTGTCCTGCATGCGATGGCGGGCGCCGGCCCGGCTTACTTCGGAACGAAAATCTACACGACTCACCCCCAGCATGGGGCGCACTTCCTGTTTCTGCTCTATGAGGTCGAGACGGCCGCGCCTCTAGCTCTGTTCGAGGCCAACTGTCTCGGCCAGCTCCGGACCGGCGCCGTGACGGGGCTGGCGACGGAGTTGCTCAGCCCTCCCGCCGCCGACCGGCTCGGATTGATCGGGAGCGGTTTCCAGGCGCGGAGCCAGCTCGAGGCCGTGCTCGCCGCCCGACCGATCCGCCAGATCCGGGTCTGGAGCCGGTCGGAAGCGCGGCGTACGGACTTTGCGGCGGATTGCGCACGCGAGTTCGGCGTTCCGGTTCACGCGGCAAGGAGCGCGCGCGAGGCCGTCGAAGACGCGCCGATCGTCGTTACCGCCACCTCGGCCAAGGAACCCGTCGTCGCCGCGGAGTGGATCGCCCCCGGCGCCCTGGTCAACGCCATCGGTTCCAATCAGGCCACCCGGCGCGAACTGCCGGCCGAACTCATCCGTCAGGCCGGCCTCATCGTGGTGGATTCGCTCGAGCAAGCGCGCTTCGAATCCGGGGATTTGCTCCTGGCCGTCCCGCCGGAGGAGTGGCACACTCTCCCGCTGGTCGAGCTCGCCGAGGTGGCGGCCGGCCGGGCCGGCCCACACCCTGCCGGTTCGGTCACGATCTTCAAGTCGAACGGGCTGGGGCTCGAAGACGTCTACGCGGCAGGCTACGTCTACGAGCGGGCGCGGCAGAACGGCCGCGGAGTCCAACTGCCGGTCTATTCCTGAGCGGGCATCTGCTGATCCACTTCCGCCCAAGCGGAAATCTTCAGCCGGCGGCATACCCAGCACAGGTCCTCGGCCGAGTTCGGGGCGCATTCGGAGCCGCACACGACGCACCGCCTCCCTGGCTTGGCGCGATCGGTCGAAACAGCCTTCCGGGCTTGCTCCAGGATCTGCCGCGGAACGACCGGCGCCTCCGGGGATGCTGGCTTCTTCTTCATGTGCCCTCCGATTCAGGCCTCCGCACATTACTATAGCGCAAATTCGCGGGGCCGGCGCCAAGAAATCCTCTAGGCCGCCCGATCGAAGTGCAGCACGCATGCCGCATCCAGGGAAGCGCCGCAACGCGGGCACTTCTGCCCCGGCTTGACCTCGGCGCGCTTCTTGCGGGTGATGATGCGAGCCTCGACCGCTCGCGTACAGATGGGGCAGTGCACCGCCCCCGTGCTCTCGATGACCGGCATCACGCTGAGCTGCCTCATGTCACTTCCTCCTAGCACGTGAATTACCGTTCCCCTTGGTTGGTTCCCAGTTCACTACAACAGACGCACCGGCGTCGAAAAAGGATGTGGGAAAATTTCGAAATTTCTCTTAGCCCGTCCGACGCCAGCAGATGTGGGAGAATGGACCGTCGGGTTCGATGAGCAAGCTGGCATTTATGTTTCCCGGGCAGGGTTCGCAGTCTCCCGGCATGGGGAAAACTCTCGCCGAATCATATGATTGCGCGCGGAGAGTATTCGAGCAAGCGGATCTGGCTCTCGGCTTTCCGCTTTCCCGGCTTTGCTTTGACGGCCCGGCGGAAGAGCTCGCGCTCACCGAGAACACGCAGCCTGCCATTTTGACGGTTTCCGTGGCCGCCCTGGCGGTGTTGCGGGCAAAGGGGCTGCGTCCCGATTATGTTGCCGGGCACAGCTTGGGTGAATACTCGGCGCTGGTGGCGGCCGGCGCGCTGGCCTTCGCCGACGCTGTCCGCCTGGTGCGCAAGCGCGGCCGCTACATGCAAGAAGCCGTGCCGGTCGGCGTCGGCGCCATGGCCGCGCTCCTGAAGCTTCCCCCGGACAAGCTGGGGGAGGTGCTCGAGCGGGCGGCGCAGGGCGAAGTGCTGGCAGCCGCCAACCTGAACTCGCCGGATCAGGTCGTGCTGGCGGGACACGCCGGCGCCGTAACCCGGGCGATCGAGCTGGCCAAGGCGGCCGGAGCCAGGAAGGCCGTCCTGCTGCCGGTGAGCGCCCCTTTCCATAGCCCCTTGCTCGCCCCGGCGCAGCAGCGCCTAAAAGCAGATCTGGAGGCGACTACCTTCCGGGACCTCGAGGTGCCCTTGATCAACAACTGGCAGGCCCGGGAGGTCCGCACGGCCGCCGAAGCCCGCCAAGGGCTCTATGAGCAGATCCCCAATCCGGTGCGCTGGGAGGAATCGATCCGCGCCCTCGCCGCCAGGGGTGTCACGCGGTTCGTCGAAGTCGGCCCGGGCAGTGTCCTGACCGGCCTGCTGCGCAGCATCGATCCGAGTCTGAGAGGGTACAAGTTCCGCGGTCCGGAAGACTGGCCGGAGCTCGAAGCGGGCTTGTGAACTCCCTGCGCTTTCAGGCGCGCGGGGGCCGCGGCACGACGCGCCACCGGGCTTCGTCAAAATAGAGCACGCGGCCTTCCCGGTAGGATTGCACCGCCATCGAGATCACCACCTGCGCCTTGGCGCCGGTCTCCACGTCGAGATGGGGCTTGCTGCGCGTCCGCATGCATTCGAGAAAGTTCTTGATGTGCGCCGCGAGCATGTCCTCACGTTTGACCGGAATGCGGATGTCCACGGTCCCCCATTTGGCGGCGTACTCCTCATCGACGACGCTGCGGTCCCGGCGGTCGGAAGCCTCCGGGCGCACGGTGATGTAAGGCGTGTAGCTTTCGAACTGGCCGTGCTCGACCATAATGACGGTGCCCAGATGGCCGCGGATCAGACCCGGGATGTGCTGCGAGTTCGCCATCGAGGAGCTGAGCACCAGCGAGTGGCCTTTCTTGTACTCGGCGATCAGGTGGAATGTGTCGGGCACTTCGCGGTCCTGAAAGACCACAATGCCTCCGCCGGCCATCACTTTGTATGGGAACTGCGGCTCGTCCCAGCAGATGTTCAGGGGCGCCACTACGTGATAGAACAGGTCCGTGGCGATGCCGCCGGAATAGTCCCAGTACTTGCGGAAGCGGAAATAGCGGTCCGGATCATAGGGCCGGGCCGGCGCCGGGCCGAGCCACATCTTCCAGTCGATGAAGTCGTCGCCTTTTCCGTCAGGGCCGGCCTTGGGGTCGATCGGCCAGTTCCACTCGCCTTCGCGCGAGTTGCGATGATAGGATCCCTGGCTCATGATCATCTTGCCGATCATGCCGTCGGCGATCGCCCGCTTGGCCTTGTACCACTGGTCGGCCGAGGTGGTCTGCGAGCCGACCTGAAGGACCCGGCCTGTCTCCCGCACCGTGTCCACGAGCGCCTTGGCCTCCTTGATGGTGTGGCACATCGGCTTTTCCAGGTACACGTCCTTGCCCGACTTCATCGCTTCGATCGCCATCGTGGCATGCCAGTGGTCGGGCGTGGCGATGATCACAGCGTCGATGTCGTTGCGCGCCAGTAACTCGCGGTAGTCCAGATAGCCATCACACTTGAAGAATTGCTTGTTTTCCGTGACGCGCCGCTGCCAGACATCGCAGACGGCCGCCACGCGCACGCCTCCCGTCTCTTCGCCGATCCGGGCGAAATAGCGGCCGACAAACGAGCCCCGGCCGCCGACGCCGATAACGCCTACGCTGATCCGGTCGTTGGCGCCCAGCACGGGCCGCCTGCCTACGCCGAGCGCCGCGCTGACGGCGGCCGTTTGCGCCAGGAATTGCCGGCGATTCACTCGAGGATTGCCGTTCGATTCGTCGCTCATGAATGCGGACTCCGAAGCCAATTCTACCTGTGGCCGCCGGGGCAGGTCAAAAGCCGCGCGGGCGGTTCCGGACTCTGCTATCTTCATCTTCGGAGAACACGATGCTCCGACTCGCCGCACTGCTTGCGCTCGCCGCCCTGTCCCTGCCGTCTCAGGAACCGGACACGTGGGACTTCCTGCGCCGGCGCTTCGCCGAGCCTCCCGCGGAATTCAGCACGGCGCCGTTTTTTGTCTGGAACGGCGAAGTAACCGAAGCTGAGATCGATCGCTTCCTCGACGACTACCGCGCGCAGGCGATCGACGCCTTCTTTATCCACCCGCGCCCCGGCTTGATCACGCCGTACCTTTCCGAGCGGTGGTTTGAGCTGATCCGCTACGCCGTCGAGCGCGCCCGGCAGAGGGGTATGCTCGTGTGGCTGTACGACGAAAACTCGTATCCGAGCGGCTTTGCCGGAGGACATGTCCCGGCCGAGATGCCGGAGTCCTGGCGCGACGGCCAGGGGCTGGCGCTCAAGAAACTCGGAGACGGCGAG
>JBBIMZ010000127.1:0-8638 GCA_037444135.1 Solibacteraceae bacterium | reverse complement strand
GTCACCGGCTACGCCCGGATGGACAAGCCGACCGTCGACTTTCACGGCTTCCTGGCCGACAAACGGCTCCCGCCGCCGAACGCGTTTCTGGAAAAGCCGATCGACCCGGACAAGATGGTGGATGCCGTCTTAAAGGTGCTGGCGGAGCGGATTGCGCTTAAGGAGTGAAGCCGGGCCGCCCAGAAGGTGCCGCGGTGAGCGAGACGCCGAACGCGAAGCTGAATTTGGAAGAGCTTTCCTGCGGCCGCCTCTTCGACGAGGTTCCCTGCTACATTTCCATCCAGGACCGCGAACTCAACGTCATCGAGGCCAACCGCAAGCTCATCGAGGACTTCGGGAACCCTATGGGGCGCAAGTGCTTCGAGGTGTACAAGGGCCGGGGGGCTCCGTGTCCGGAGTGTCCGGTCGCGCGGACGTTCGCCGATCAAGCCGAGCACACCAGCGAAGAAGTGATTTTCGACCGCCGGGGCCTGCCGCATCGCGTGGTGGTGAACACGAAGCCTTTGCGGAGCCGCCAGGGCGATGTCGGGGCCGTGATGGAGCTGTTCACCGACATCACAGTGCAAAAGGAGCTCGAACACCGCTTGCACGACAGTCTGAGCCGCTTTCAGAACCTGTTCGATACGGTGCCGTGCTTCATTTCGGTGCAGGACCGGGATCTGACGGTCATCGAGGCGAACCAGCGTTTCAAAGACAGCTTTGGCAACCGGCTCGGCGGCCGCTGCTACGAGATTTACAAGCGCCGGGCCGAGCCGTGCGCGATCTGCCCGGTGGCGGCCACCTTCGCCGACGGGCGCGTGCACCACAGCGAGGAGGTGGTCGTCGACAAGGAGGGGCGGCAACTCCACGTGCTCACCTACACCGCACCCGTGCGGAATGCGCGGGGCGAGATCACCGCGGTGATGGAGGTCGCCACCGACGTCACCGAGGTCAAGCTGCTCCAGGACAAACTCGCCTTTCTCGGCAAACTGGTGGCGGGCACGGCGCACAGCATCAAGAACGTGCTGGAGGGGTTGCGCGGCGGCGTCTACATCGTGAACGCGGGTTTCCGGCATAACAGCCCGGAGGAGATCCGCACCGGCTGGGAGATGGTGGAGCGCAACGTCGCCCGCGTCTCGAGCATGATCATGGACATGCTGTACTGCGCGCGCGACCGCACGCCGCGGCGGATTCCGGTCTCGCTGCCGGCAGTGATCGGGGAGGTGATCGCGCTCTACCGGCAGCGGGCGGCGGACGCGGGCGTGCGGCTGGAGACCGACTTGGCGCCGGAGATCGACACGATTCCCGGGGAACCCAAGGACATCCATGCGCTGCTGGCGAACCTGGTGGCCAACGCGATCGACGCCTGCGCCGCCGGCGAGGAGGAGCGCGACTATCGCGTGCAGGTGCGGCTGCGCCGCGACGGCGCCCATGCGCTCATCGAGGTGGCCGACAACGGAGCGGGCATGGACGAGGAGACGCGCAGCAAGCTGTTCACGATGTTCTTCTCGACCAAAGGGGCCCAGGGCACGGGTCTGGGGCTGCTGGTCTCGCACAAGGTGGCGGCCGAGCACGGCGGTGCGATCACCGTCGATTCTGAGCCGGGCAAGGGCTCCACGTTCGCCGTGCGGTTGCCGCTGGCCTGAGGGGCCCCCTCACCCTCGGCCGTCCAGGCCGAGGTCGGCGGCCCGGGCGCGCATGGCGTCGATGCAGAACCGGATGTGCTCCTCGAGCGGCACGCCGAGCTCGGCGGCTCCGGCGAGGACGTCGTCGCGGTTCACGGACCGCGCGAAAGCCTTGTCCTTGAGTTTCTTCTTGACCGAGGCGACTTCGACCTCGTGGATGCTGCGCCCCGGCTTGACGTAGGCGACCGCCGTGAGGAATCCGGCCAGCTCGTCGCAAGCGAACAGGGCCTTTTCGAGCAGCGCCTGGCGCGGCACGCCGCTGTAGTCGGCGTGGGCGAGGATCGCGCGGCGCACTTCCTCGCTGACGCCCCGCGCGGCCAGGATCGGCTCGCCTTTGAGGGGATGGTCAGGCGCCTGGGGATGGATTTCCCAATCGAAATCGTGCAGCAGGGCCGTGACCGCCCACTTCTCCTCGTCCTGGCCGAACTTGCGCGCGTAGGCGGTCAAGCACGCCTCGACCGCCAGGGCGTGTTTGCGGAGGTTCTCCGATCGAGTGAATTCGCACAGAATCTCCCATGCCTGGTTCCGGTCCATGCTTGTACTATAATGAAAGCGTCCTCGGCGCGTGGGCCTGTGGCGCAGTTGGGAGCGCGCTTCCATGGCATGGAAGAGGTCGAGGGTTCGAATCCCTCCAGGTCCACCAAACTTTTCAAACATTTACCGCCACCCCACAATCGAACCCCATGCCGTCGAGTCCATTTGGAGTCCGCTCCCGCCCGTTGAAACATTTCGCGATCGATGCGTTTTTTTCTTGATCGGCAGCCTGGGGCGTGGTATTCGTTGAGTAGATCGCTTCCCTCAAGCGATCCCCCAAAGGCGCGCGGGCCTCTCGAATCTGCCGCATCCCCCTCCAGAGCGCCGGGACGCTCGTGAATCTCCTTCCCGCAGATTTCGTGCTCCTCGTGTGTCTTTCCGCATGAAGGCGACCATTCCTGCCTACCGCGCTGACGGCCGAGGCGCTGAGGCACTCTGAAGGCCGCTTCTGAGCCGCCCTCCGGCCGGGGTGTGAGAAATGGCGGCTCGCCCGCGGCGCGGCCGTGCTACGAGGGCCTGCCCGATCCGCCCGTCTTGTTCCTCGTAACTGATTGATTCTGAAGTGGAGCCACCCGCCGGGATCGAACCGGCGACCTGCTGATTACGAATCAGCCGCTCTGCCAGCTGAGCTAGGGTGGCTCGCCTGCCGGAATCCATTTTACACCAGCGGCGCCCACTTGCGGCAGGCCTGACCCGCGCGGGCTGCACGCCGGCTTGTCAGGGCAGGGCCGGAACGCGGGCGCCCAACAAGGATCCGACTTTTTGCGAAAGCGCCAGGATGCTCGATACCGGAATCAGGCGGCCCAGCTTGTAACGGCCGATCGAGGCCAGGCCCGCCGAGGCCAGGCAGCCGCATTCGGTGCAGACGGGGCGGCCGCCGAACTGGCACGGCCCGATTTCGGTGGTCAGGTCGGCCGAGAGGCACCTGGTGAGCTGGGCGAAGAGGCATTCGGCCGGGGACGCAGGCGGGCGGAGGAATCCGTCGAGCACGACGCGCGGCAGGTGAACCTTCGGATAGCGGGCGGCGACCCGGCCCAGCTCGCCAAGCACGCGGCGCCGATCTTCCGGTCTCAGTCTCTCCTCCGGGTAGTGTCCTTCCTGCGGAGTGAACAGGCTGAACCAGAGCTTGCGCACCTCAGGGCGCGCCGACCAGAAGCGGGCGAACTCGTCGAGATAGCCGTCGCGGCCCGCCATCGGGCGGGTGATCGTACAGTGGACGATGATCCGGTGCCCGCCGATATGGCGCAAGATGCGCTCGTAGGTGGCCGGCGCCCGCCGCCGATCGTGCTCGGGAGGCAGGCCATCGACGGAAACGACGAGGTGCAGACACTCCAGCTCCTCCCAGTGCGCCGGAATCGGCCGGACCGCGCTCGTCACCAGCTGCACTTCGACCCCCATGCGCCCCAGCTTCGGCAACAGCACGTCCAACTCGCGGTAGCGCACCAGCGGTTCGCCTCCCACGATCGAGACGTGGAGCGGCCGGGAGCGGCGGACCACCGCAAGGAACTGTTCCACCAGGCGCTCGCCGCGGTAATCGGCAAGCTGAACCAACGTCCGGCCACCGCCCAGATGGCCGGGCTCGTAAGCGTAACAGCCGGGACACCGCAACGGACACTCTTTGGTGATTTCGATCGAGAGCAGAGGTTTGAAACCGCGGAGGACGCGACCCCATGCCGGCAGAATCGCGCTGTGCTTCATGATGCCGCCCCCCTCTCGATGCGGCAAGTCTCGCCTTATTGTATCGAACGGCG
Organism: Solibacteraceae bacterium; assembly: GCA_037444135.1. Taxonomy (GTDB): domain Bacteria; phylum Acidobacteriota; class Terriglobia; order Bryobacterales; family Bryobacteraceae; genus CALKXJ01. The sequence continues at coordinate 4,689 of JBBIMZ010000127.1, read as the reverse complement.
GGCGGCGATGGGGCGGAGGATGGCCGGCGCCCGGTGCGGACGCCGGCGATTTTTTCGAGTCCTGACGTTAGGCGAGGGAGACCTGTTCGGCCTGCAAGCCTTTCGGACCTTGCCTCACCACAAAGCTCACGCGAGCGCCTTCGTCCAACGTCCGATAGCCGGTGGCTTCGATGGCCGAAAAATGCACGAAGACATCCTCGCCATTCTCGCGCTGGATGAATCCGAAGCCTTTGGCGGCGTTGAACCACTTCACAATTCCTGTTTCTTTCACTGCTTTCACTTTTTCTCTTTCTTTCTTTCTAGATCCGAAAAAACTCCCAGCCGAGGTTCGAAGCCGAGAAGCGCGAAGACTGCTGCGGGGTCAAACCGGGATGGAGGAATTCTCGAATGCTTCTTTACGGTACCACGCCCCGCCGCCGCGCCGCAACTTCTTTCAAGCGGGGGCCTGGGGGCCTGGGGCCGCCGACGTGAGGCGAGCCGCCGGATTTTATACACTAGTGGCTCATGGACAACCGGAACCCGTTCTCTTTATCGGGCAAACGCGCACTGGTCGCCGGCGCCAGCCGCGGCATCGGCCTGGCGATCGCTCGGGGCTTGGCGCGGGCGGGCGCTCACGTGATTTTGGCGGCGCGTACCCGCGAGGCGTTGGACCGGCAGGTCGAGGCCTTCCGGGCCGAAGGGCTCTCGGCGGAGGCGCTCGAGCTGGACGTCGCCAACTCGGATTCGATCCGCGCCGCAGCCGAGGCGGCCGGCGACGTGGATATCCTCCACAACGTGGCCGGCGCCAACATCCGCAAATCGTTCCTGGCCTACACCAAAGACGAGTACGAGTTCCTGCTGCGGACGAACCTCCACGGCCTCGTCGAGCTGACGCAACACATCGGCAAGAAGATGATCGAGCGGGGCCGGGGCGGCAAAATCGTCAACATCGGAAGCCTCATGTCTGTCCGCGGCCTGCCCTATCTGTCGGTTTACGCGATCACCAAGAGCGCCCTCGCCGGGCTGACGCGGGTGCTGGCGGCCGAATGGGGCCGCTACAACATCCAGGTGAACTGCATCGCTCCGGGCTTCATCATCACGGATCTGAACCGCGAAGTCTGGAAGCGGCCGGAGCTCAACGAGTGGCTCAAAGGCGTGCAGGCGAATCCGAAGCCGGGAACGCCGGAAGATATCGCGCCGCTGGCCGTGCTGCTGAGTTCGCCGGGTTCGGATTACATCACCGGGCAGGTGATCGCCGTCGACGGCGGCTACACCGAGACCGCCGTGTGGCCCTTCGAGCCCTGAGGAGCCCGGGACCGGCTTTGGCATACTGAAAATTGATGAGCAGGCTGGCGCGCGCTCTCGCGTCACTTCTGTCGCTTCTGGTGCTGTGCGGCCTGGCGCGGGCTGCCGCGTGCCCGAGCGGAGCGCCGCTCGTCGACTTTTATCTGATGGTGGAGCCGGGCGGCGGCGCGATGGGGCGCTCGATCCGTGCGGTGAACCGCATCGTTCCCGGACAGAAACTCATCTACACGCCGGCGAATCGGCTGCCCGAGGCGCTCAAGAAGGCGCAGGTGGCGCTCGTGGTGGCGCCGTCTGGCGCCGGCGGCTCGCTCGCGGTGCTCCAGCCCCAGTCCGCCCGCGCGCTGGCCGAGTGGAAGGCGCCGTTCCGCGCTTCGGTGGTGGCGCTCGTGTTCGGCCCGCAAGGCCTGGACGCGAAGAAGGTCAGCACGTTATTCCAACGCGACCGCCGGCTGGTCGAGCAACTGGCTGATTACGCGCAGCAGACTTCGAGCACCGAGACGCTGTTGAGCGCGCTCGCCTCCTGGGACCGGACGCCGACCGCCACTGAGAATCTCAACGCCGCGCTGGCGGGCTTTTCGGCCGCCTTCGGGCGGCCCCTGCCTTCGCTGGACCGGAATGCCCCGGCCGACCAGCAGGTCGCCACACTTCTGCGGGCGCTCAATCCGGCTTTGGCGGCCTATGATCCTCTGGCGCCGGAGCCGCAGCAGCGCCTCCAGCAATCCGCTCTGCTGGCGGCCACGGTCGGCGGACTGTTCTTCGGCAGTCCCGTGGGCCTGGCGGCCGGCGGCGCCTCGCTGTTCATGAACCTCAGCAGCATGATGTTCCCGGACACGGACTTCCGCTCGGCCTTCGCCCAGCCCGGCCTGGAACAGTCGTTGGTGCTGTGCGCCAAGCCGGAACGGACGCGCTCGCGGGCGCGGCAGGCTTATTTGTGGGCCGTGCGGATTCCCGACGCGGATCCTCCGTCGCTGGCGCTGGCCTCGCCGGCGCGCGTGCTGGCAGGCGCCAAGGCTCTCCTGCCGGTCCGCGCGGGCGAAGCGGGCGTGTGGAAGAATCTCGCTCGTGCGCGCGAGTGGCGCCTGAAGGCCGCCGGATCCGGCGCAGAGACGCCAGTGGCTGTGAAAGCGGTCCCGGAAAAGGAGGCGCTCGAAATCGACTTCACGGGCGTGGCGGCGGGCGTTTACTCGCTGGCAGGTGCCTGGGATTGGGAAACGTTCACGGTCGACGGCGATATCCGGGTCCATCAGCTTTCGCCTGACCCGCCCCGGCTGGCGCGCGGCGCGGGTGACCGCCTGGTGCGCGGCTCCGGCGCCGTGCCGGTCGAAATCGAAGGCTGCGATCTGGAATTTCTCGAGAGCCTCGAAATCCGCAAGCCGGGCGGAGAAGCTGAGCGCCTCGAGTTTGCGCGCACGGAGGCCGGCCTCACAGCTCGCCTGGACACGAACGCGCTCGAGGCCGGCCGCTACGCCTTGCTCTTGTACTTTCCGGACGGGACGGTCCGGGAGACGCCGCTGCGGATTCTGCCTCCCCACCCCAGACTCGAAGGGCTCCCGCTGCGGGTGAACCTGGGTGAGGCGACACAACGGATCAGGCTGCGCGGCAGCGACCTCGAGCGGATCGAGCGGATCGCCTCGCCGCTGGCCGAGTTCGAGCTTTTGGGCGAGGCCCAGGGGAACGGCAGGGAGGCCGTCGTGCGGTTGACCCCGAACGCCCGGGAAGGGGACCGAAGCGACCTGGCGGTTTTTGTCGAGGGTGTCGAACAACCGCTCCCGGCGCCCGGGGCTCTCCAAGTGATCGGTCCGAGACCTCGCATCGACTCGGCGCAGGCGTCGCTGCCGGAAGGGATCGGCGTCGAGCTTGCCCAAGGAGAGCTGCCCGCAGGCAGTTTTGCCGGCTTCTCGCTTCGGGTAGGCCCGCTCGAGTCGCCCCCGACGGCGCGGGTCGAATGCGTGGAAGGCCATCTGACGATCCGGGCCGAAACAGCCCGTCTGGACGAGCCGGGGTCCGCCATCCGGCTCCGGCAAACGGGCGCCGGGACTCTCTACCTCACGCTGGATCCGGGCGGCGTCGGCCAGGCCGGCTGCACCCTCACGGTGACGGTGGCGACCGAAGCGCAGGGCTCCTCCGACCCGTTCGTGCTCGGCAAGGTGGTCCGTCTGCCGCGCATCGACAAGTTCGAGGTCAGCGACCGGAAGGCGGGTGAGTTCGGCTACGCTGCGACACTGACCGGGGAGGAACTCGAAAGGATCGAGCGGGTAGGCTGGAGCGCCGACTTCGGCCTGCCGGTGACCGAACTGCCGGTCCCTCTGGCGAGCGGCGAGAAGCAGGCTCTCGAAGTGACCGTCCCGTGGCCGCCGCCGGCGCCCCGGGCGCCCCTGTACGTCTGGCTGCGCGGTGAGTCGCGCGGCCGGAAGACGAAGGCGCGCTACTGAGCTCAGCCGGCCTCAGCCGAGCTTCGGCGGCAGTTCCGTCATCTCGCCCATCCACTGGAGCTGCCGCTCGATGTCCTTGTGCAGGACATATTTGCGGCGCACCGGCTCGAGCGGGGGACCGGCGATCTCGATCTTGTCCAGATCGTACTGGCCGAGACCGACCTGGTGGCAGAATTTCAGATACCCCAGCCACTCAGCGTCGATCCCCATCGCCTCGACGCCGACGCGGTCGGCGGCGATGTAGTCGGTCGATGCGATCGCCAGGCGCGAATCGACCGGCGTTCCCGAGGCGGGCCCGTTGCCTTCCATGCCCTCGAAGCCGTCGATGACCGTAGCGCCCCAGTACGGCCGCATCTTCTGCGCGGTGAGCATCATGCCATAGTGCGTCTGCCGCACGCCGCCGTGATAGTGGCGCTTGTCGTTCCAGCGCCGCGTCTCGCCGGGCGGCTGGTGAAGCGGGGCGCCGAGCGTCATGTTCTTCACCGAGAGCGTGGCGATCACCGTGTTGTGGGTCTTCAGGACCGCCGAGCAGATGATGAAGGCGTCCGGATCGAGCAGCCGTTTGGCGAGCCGGACGGGCACAGGGTGGAGGTTGGCGTCGAGGATGTGGATGACCTCGTAAAGCGCTTCCTCGTTCAAATCGACCAGCTTCACGTTCAGCGGCTTGTACTCGCCGGGCAGCCGCGTGTACAGGAAGGTCTCGTAGCCTTCGCGCGTGTTGCCGGCCGAGGACTCCGCGATGACGACCGGCTTTTTGAGCGGCTCGAGAAAGTCCAGGATGCCGCGCAAGGCGTCCACGTGCGTGCTGGCGAGCTGGTTGCGCGTGGAAACGTTATTGGGCTTGAGGATGACGTACTTCTTGCTTTTGATGCCGGGAAGAATCTCCCGGCGAATCGCCTGGAGCGCCTCGTAGACGTTCTTGCGGCGGTCCTCGCCCCGGACGAGCGCCACCGTAGCCCGCTTGTCGTAGACG
>JBBIMZ010000126.1:1448-8660 GCA_037444135.1 Solibacteraceae bacterium | reverse complement strand
CACCGCCCAGGAGTCCTGGACCGCGCGGCATTCCTGCGTGACCATCTCGATTCCCGGCTACATTCGCGAAGTCGTCGAAACGATCGCCGTGCTGGCGCGGGAAGACAAGCGCGTGGACCGGCGCTCGGGTGTCTCCCAGCGCCTGCCGATCTCGGTGCTCGAGAACGTCACCTCGAACGCCGAACAGCGGGCGCTGCGCGCCGGCGACTCCCTGGCCGTGCCGCGCGTACTGGACGTCTACGCCGCCCTGCCGTCGATCACCGGCAAGCTCGAACTCGAGTACGAAGGGGAATTGAAGGGCTCTGAAACCGTGGCGCGCGAGTTGATCCGCCAGGCCGTCGGCAAGGTCTTCCACCAGTACTACGAGGGCGTCGATCTGACGCAGATCGTCCAGTGGTTCGAACTCGGCGGCTCGATCCGGCTGAATGAAACCGGCGACGCGGCGGGTCACCTCAAACAACTTCGCGGGATTCAGGGCCTGCTCGACAAAGTGGGTGCGCTCGGCGTCGGCGCCAAGGATCCGCCCGCCGAGCTCGTCTCGGCTGCCGAGTTCATTCTCGAAGGGCTCTACGCGCACCGCCGCATCAGCCGCAACGAAGAGCTCGGCTTTGTCGCCGAGGAACGAAAACGCTCGGCTCCCGCCGTCGAACCCGGCGAGATGCCCCGGGGGCGCCGGCCGCGTTTCAACTAGGAGGTGCGATGAAGTGGGTCAACTACTCCCGCTACACGGGCGAGGACTTCGGGCTCTCGGCCGAGGACCTGATGCGGGCCCTCACCGACTTCTTCCTCTCGAGCGGCTTTGAGCAGCAGTTCTACGGTCTCTACGAGCTGAACGAACGGACGCTCGAGGCGCTCAAGGAAGCGCTCCGCCGCGCGCTCGAGCGCGGCGATCTGTTCGATTCGGAACAGGCGCAGCGCATGGCCGAGCAACTCGAGAACATGTCGCCGGAAGAGCTGGACCGGTTGCTCAACCGCCTGGTGCAAAAGCTGGTCGATGAAGGTTACATCCGGCTGGAGCCGCAACCGGCGCAGGCGCCGCCCGCCCCCGGCGACGTGGGACGCGGCGAGACCCACGTGGAAATCGAGATCACGGACAAATCGATCGACTTCCTCGGCTACAAGGCGCTCAAGGACCTGATGGGATCGCTCGGCAAGGCCAGCTTCGGCGCCCACGACACCCGCGATCTGGCCACCGGAATCGAATCGAGCGGCGGGCCGAAACCTTACGAGTTCGGCGACACGATGAATCTGGACGCCTCGACTACGCTGTTCTCTTCCATGCGCCGCCAGGGTGTCCGGCTTCCCCTCGAGCTCGACTACGAGGATCTACACGTGCACCAGGCCGAATACCAGAGCTCCTGCGCCACCGTCCTGATGCTCGATTGCAGCCACAGCATGATCCTTTACGGCGAGGACCGCTTCACGCCCGCCAAGAAAGTCGCCCTCGCGCTGGCGCACCTGATCCGCACCCAGTACCCGGGCGACAGCCTGCGCTGCGTCCTGTTTCACGACACCGCCGAGGAACTGCGCATCGCCGACCTGGCGCGCGTCCAGGTGGGGCCGTATCACACCAACACGCGCGACGGCCTGATCCTGGCCCAGCGGCTGCTCGGCCGGGAGAAGAAGGACATGAAGCAGATCATCATGATCACCGACGGCAAGCCGACGGCGCTTACGCTCGAGGACGGGCGCACCTACCGCAACTCCTTCGGGCTGGATCCGCTGGTGATCAGCCGGACGATGGAAGAGGTGAGCCGCTGCAAGCGCCAGGGGATCCTGATCAACACCTTCATGCTCGCCAGCGATTTCGCCCTCGTCGCCTTCGTGCGCAAGGTGACCGAACTCTGCCGCGGCAAAGCCTACTTTACCACCCCGTACACGCTCGGCCAGTACCTGCTGATGGATTATCTGAATCGCAAAACGCGCACCATACAGTAGCGCCGGGGCCGCCGCGTCAGCTCATCGGCCGGGCCAGCCACAGATAGACCACCGGAAGCGTGAAGAGGCTGCTGTCCAGCCGGTCGAGAAAACCTCCGTGGCCGGGCAGCAGCTCTCCGGAGTCTTTGACGCGCGCGCCCCGTTTGAGAGCGGATTCGGCCAGATCCCCGAGTTGGCCGGCGACGCTCGCGGCGGCGGTGAGGCAGGCCGCTTCGACGAGCGGGACCTGGGGCAGCAGGCGGCTTACATAGATCAAACCGAACGCCAGCGACGCCGCCAGCGACGCCGCGGCGCCTTCCCAGGTCTTCGACGGGCTCAGGCGCGGGGCCAGCCGCCGCCGCCCGACGGCTTTGCCGGCGTAGTAAGCGGCTGTGTCGCCCGCCCACACCAGCCCGAGCGCGTACAGCAGCCAGTAGGGATTCAAATCCCGCAACCCGACCGCGAACCGCCACGGACCGAAGCAGTACAGAACGCCCAGAACAAGAGCCGAGGCGCGCGGCAACACGCCGGCCAGGTTTTCGCCGCCGAGCCCCAGCGCGAGAGCGATCAGGACCACGACGACGGCGATCAGCAGGCCGTCGCCGGGCGCCAGCGCTAGCGCCGCACCCGCCGCGTACCCCAGCGGGCCCCACACCGGCGCCCCGTGCGCCGCCGCCAGATTCCGGTACTCGCGGAAACACATGACGGCCATGAACAGCGCCGCCGCGACGAAGACGGCGCGCGGCGCGGCCAGCACCAGATAGATGCTCGAAGGAATCAGGACGGCGGCGGTGAGGACCCGCTTCATTTGCCGGGAGCGCCCAGCGCGGGGAGGAACGCGCCGTCGGGGGCCGGTCGGGACATGGCCCGGCTCAAGCCTCCGAAGCGCCGGTCGCGGCGCTGAAAATCGAGGATCGCTTCCAGCAGGTCGGTGCGCCGGAAATCGGGCCACAGCGTGTCGGTGACGTAAAGTTCCGCGTAAGCGATCTGCCAGAGGAGAAAATTGCTGACGCGCATTTCGCCGGACGTCCGGATCAGCAGATCGGGATCCGGCAACCCGGCCGTATAAAGGTGCGCAGCGAGCTTGTCCTCGTCGATCTCCTCGGGCCGCCCGCCGGTCTCGGCCAGCAGGCCCTTGACGGCGTCCACGATTTCGGCCCGGCCGCTGTAGTTCAATGCCAGATTCACGCGAAGGCCCCGGTTGTGCGCCGTCTGGAGTTCCGCTTCACGGAGGTCACGCCGCACCTGCGCCGGCAGGCCTTCGATCCGGCCGATCGCTCGGAAGCGGATGTCGTTCTCCATCAACGCCGGCAGCTCCTTGCTCACGTAGTGGTGAAGCAACCGCCAGAGCGTGTCGACCTCGCCGCGGGGCCGCTTCCAGTTCTCCGTCGAAAAGGCGTACAAGGTGAGCGCGGAAACGCCCAGTCGCGCGCAGGTCTCCACAGCCGCCCGGACCGCTTCGACACCCGCCTTGTGGCCCGCCACGCGCGGCAAGTTCCGGCGGTTAGCCCAGCGGCCGTTACCGTCCATAATGATGGCGATGTGCGCGGGAAGCCGGGCGGGATCGATCGCCTGCGCTAGCGCCCAGTCCGTCTCCCCCGGCGTCAGCGTTTCGAGCAGGGCCTTCATGAAGCCAATCCCTTATAGTACACTGCGCTATACCTCGACTGCATGGACGTTTCGATCCGATTGGCCGCATCCGGTGACGCCGAAACGATCGCCCGCTTCAACCAGGCGATGGCGCAGGAGACCGAGCAGCGCGCCCTCGACCCGCAGCGCCTGCGACTCGGCGTGGAAGCCGTGCTTCGCGATCCGTCAAAAGGCCGCTACTGGGTCGCCGAAGTCGAAGGGCGCCTGGCCGGCCAGCTCCTGGTCACCTACGAGTGGAGCGACTGGCGCAACGGCGCCTTCTGGTGGATCCAGAGCGTCTACGTCGACCTCGAGTTCCGCCGCCGCGGCGTCTTCCGCGCCCTCTACGAACACGTCGCGCGAGAGGCGCGGCGGGCGCCCGACGTTTGCGGCTTGCGGCTCTACGTGGAACAACACAACCGGCGCGCGCAGAACGCCTACGAACGCCTGGGGATGCGGCCGACCCCGTACCGGATCTTCGAGGTGGACTTCGTCTTGAGCCGGTAATTGCGGATGCGGGCACCCAGGTTCCTCGGCGTGACGGTGATGCCGGAATATATTCAGACCGAAGGCATCGATCGCCTCCTGGATAACGTGGTCGGCAAAGCCGGGGTCACTGCCGTGGCCACGTCGCCGTACGTCATGGCCGAAGCCGATGTGGCCACCGGCAGCCGCGAGCCGCCCATCGACGCCGGCGCCGGCGCGGTGAGACTGCTCGACCGCCCGCTGTGGGGCAAGCGCGAACTCTTCGTCACTACCGCGCCGAGCTTTGAACCCGACCACACCTTCTACCGCGACCTCCGCTACCAGCCTGCCCCGCCTAGCGATCTCACGCGCCGGCACGGCCGCATCATCGGCGACTTTCTCGCGGCGGCGCAAGCGCGCCATTTGAAGGTCTACCTTCAAGTGCAGGCGGCGATTCCGCCGGGCTATCGCGTCCAGTTCGGCGGCCCGGTCGAGGACGATCAGCCGCGGCTGCCCGACGGCCGCATTCCCCCGCGCCGGCTCGACAAGAACGGAAGTCTGGCCAGCCCGCACATCCGCGCCTACACTTGCGCGCTGCTCCGCGACCTGTGCCGCGCCTATCCGGGCATCGACGGCATCCGCGTGGACTGGCCCGAGTATCCGCCCTACCTGCTCGACAGCGTTTTCTTGGATTTCAGCCGGCATGCGCAGGAGGCGGCGGCGCGGCTGGGGTTTGACTTCGAACGCATACGCGCGGCGGCCGCCGAACTCTATCAGCTCCTGCACGGCCGGCTCGGCCCGGAGGACCTGACGGTCTGGAGCGAACCGGACGGCGGCCGTTACCGGCTCTTGCGCGCGCTCGGCGAGCGGCCGGGCCTGACCGAGTGGCTGCGCTTCAAGGCGGTCCTCGTCGAAGAGCTGCTCGCCTCCTTCCGCCGGACCCTCGACGAGGCCGCGGGCGGCCGCGTCGAACTCGTGCCGAACGCCTTTCCGCCCCCGTTCACCCTGGCTTCCGGGTTCGATTTCGCGCGCGCCGCGCGGCACTCGGCGGCCATCAGCGTCAAACTCTACACGATGCACTGGCCGATGATGCTGCGTTTCTACGGCGAAGCGATTTTGAGCGCCAACACGGGGCTGGCCGAGCGCGACCTCGTGCGGGCTCTCGTGCGGTGGATGGACATCGACGACGGCGAGGGGCTGAACACCCTGGCCGCCTATGCCTACCCGGAGCCCGAAGCGCCGCATCCGGTCGGCGCCGCCGCTCAGGCGCGCAAGATTCGCCAGGCGCAGTACGAGGCCGGCGCTGTCCCCGTCTACCCACTGGCCCACGGCTACGGGCCGCTCGAGGATTTCAAAAACCGGTTGCGAACCGCCTGGCGCGCCTCGCCCCACGGGGTCTGGATCAACCGCTACGGCTATCTGAGCGACCGGAAACTGGAGGCGATCGGCGAAATCTGCATGCGGGAGTAAGTCATGGAAAAATACGGAAGAATCTGGCTGCTGGCGCTGTCAGGTCTATTAGGAGGATGCATGACGGAAAGGCCGCGATTTGCCGCGAAAAATCTCGATATCCAGCTCGGCGGAAGGCCGGCGGTAAGTCTGGAGCGGGAGCTGGAAGAAAATCTCTCCGAGCCCGTCTTTCTCCGCGCGGAGATCCTTCCCGGCCGGGGCTTCAACACTTACCAGTTGCGAGCCTATCTGCCGGGGCGCGGCCAGGTGAACCTGTTCACCGCTCCGCCGCTCGAGGAGGCGCTCACCTTCATGAACGGCGGGCCGGATGATTTCTACGGCAACCGGTCGTTCACCGTCGGCGGGGCGATTCTGATTCCGTACGCCAACCGGATCCGCGGCAAGTTCCTCGAAGCCGAAAAGGTCATCGAAACCACGGTCGCCGGAAGGACCGTCCGCCTGCCCGCCAACTGGCGCGGCAAGCAGCCGCAGGCCGAGTGGCACGCTATGCACGGCCTGATTCTCGATCAGCCTCTTTCCGATATCGCGCTCACGTCGCGCAACGGACCCGAAGGTCACGCCACCGTAACCGGCAAGCTGGACGCCGGCGATTTTCGCGGCCACTGGCTTTCGAGGATGCAGCTCGACTTTTCGGCGAGCCTCCGCCCCCACACCTTCGAGTTTTCCGTGGTCGCGCGCAACTCCGGAACCGAGCCCGCTCCGATCGGCATCGGCTGGCATCCGTACTTCGAACTGCCGGGTGGAAACCGAGAGCTGGCGCGGCTCCGCGTTCCCGCACGGCAACGTGCCGCCGTCAACAACTACGACGACGTGTTTCCGACCGGCCAGCTCGTTCCCGTGAAAGGCACGCCCTATGATTTCTCCGCGCCCGGGGGCGCTCCGCTGCGCGATCTGTTTCTCGACGACTGTTTCGTCGACCTCATCAAGAACCCCGCCGGCGAGACGGTGGCCGAGATCATCGACCCCGGCGCCCGCTACGGCATCCGCATCATCGCCACGGCGCCCGAGGTCACCGCCATTCAGGTCTATGCCCCCGTCAATCGCAACTTCATCGCGCTCGAACCCCAGTTCAACTGGGCCGATCCGTTCAGTCCGGTCTGGAAAGGCCGGCCCACGGGTATGGTGATGCTGGCGCCGGGACAATCGGTTCGCTACCACGTACGGCTGGAGCTGTTCCAGCCGTAGGCGTCACGGCTCCTTGACCTTATCCGGATACTGCTTCTTTAGCTTTTCCACTTTCGGCAGCGCGTTGACCACGACATAGGGCTGCCGCGGGTTCCGGCGGACGAAATCCTGATGGTAGCCCTCGGCGGGATAGAACTTCTTGAGCGGCACGACCTCGGTGACGATCTTCTTGTCGAACACCCTGGCGGCGTCGAGCTGGGCGATATAGGCTTCGGCGACCTTCTTTTGCTGCTCGTCGGCGTAAAAGATCGCCGACCGGTACTGGTGACCCACGTCCGGCCCCTGGCGGTTGAGCTGGGTCGGATCGTGCGCCACCGAGAAGAAGACCTTCAGGATCTGCCCATACGTGATCTTGGTCGGATCGAAGACGATGCGAATCGATTCGGCGTGATCGGTAAGTCCGGAGCTGACAGCCTCGTAATTGGCCGTCTCGGCCGTGCCGCCCGCGTAGCCGGAGACCACCTCCTTGACGCCCTCCAGGCGCTCATAGACGGCCTCGGTGCACCAGAAACAGCCGCCGGCCAGTACGGCCGACTGCGGCTTGGA
>JBBIMZ010000126.1:0-1438 GCA_037444135.1 Solibacteraceae bacterium | reverse complement strand
CCCCGGCGGAATGTCGACCAGCGGATCCGGGAAGCCGGGGACCAGGTCACCCGGCTTGAGCTGACCCATCGCAGACGAACTCATCAGAATGCCTCCCAGCAGGAACGGACCGAACCAGCGGCGCATGCGGCTCTCCCCTCTTCTCACTCATGAGATGCTCTCCAGGGGCCCCGGGTTCCGGAAGAACGCGGCGGCGGCCCGACTCGAAGCAATACCGCCGGTACCAGCCGAGTGCGGAGCCATGCGCTTCGCCCATCAGACGGGGGCTTTCTCCCTCCGCTGTTTCAAAGACCGACTGCCACGGCGGGCACGGAGCGCCGGAGGGGTGGAGAAACAGTCGGTAGAATTCGACTTCGGCGTCCCGGTCACCGGCGGGCGGCTCAAGCAGCGCCAGCCCGAGTTCGGCATAAAGTTGAGCCAGTTCCCCGAGCGCCGGGCTCATAGCGGCTCGACGTTGCACACGGCGTCCATGATGCAGGCGGCTCCGCCGAAGTTGCCGGACGCGACGAACTCCTCGATGGTGGCATCCGGAATCAGCTCGCCGTCGCGCGCGCCCTTCCCGCCGGCCAAGCTCATCGCCCGCGTCCGGTGTCCGAAGCCGTGAGCGACCATCACCGCATCGGGCGGTAGCACGGGCAGTGCTCGTCCGGCCGTTCGCGCTTGGGGCGCCACTGGGGCGATGGTTCGCCCCCTTTGGCAGCGAATTGCGGAACGTAGATCTGGCACTTGCCGCCCGCCTCAAGTCGGTGCACCAGGACTTGCCGCCGGTCGTGTACCGCTGCACGATCAGGTCCGTCTGGAAGCACTCGTCGCGATGGTCCACGCGGTTGACCACTCCCATGGCCCACATGAAGCGCGCCCAGGTCCGGGCGAGGCAAAGTAACGAACAGCAACGACTCGGCCCCGTACTGGTCCGCCGGCGGCGGCGAAGCCGCGGCCTCAAAGTAGCGCTTAAAGGCGTTCAGCGCCTCCGGCGCCGCCACCGCGCCCCTGGGTCACGTCTCCCCGCCGCCGGCTGGGGACTTCGCCCTACCTCCGCGCCTTACAGCGGGCGCCCGCCGGAGTGCACGCCTCCCCGGACGGCGCGGCTCTGCAATTCCCGCCACTCGCGGCTGCCGTTGTCCGGGATTCGCTCCAGATAAACGCCTTTCGGGAACAGCGGCAGGCGCCCCGCCAGGAAGTCGTCCCAATACTGCCGGGCATGGGCGTAGTAACTGGTGGCGCCCGCGGGCCAGCGAATCGCCAGCACCAGGTTCGGCGTGGGGTACGGTTCGGCTTTGAGCGGTTCGATCCGGAACCGCTCGACGGCGTCTTCGTCGAGTTCGACGCCGAGCCCGGGCGCCTCCGGCACCGGAGCCGAGCCGTTTTCGACCCGCATGGGCGGACGGATCATCTGGTGTGTGTAGATCTCGTTGCACTACAAATCATTAAAAAAAAA
>JBBIMZ010000125.1:0-8763 GCA_037444135.1 Solibacteraceae bacterium | reverse complement strand
CGCATGCGAACGGCTTGGACTCGTCCGGCTCGACGCCTCCCCTTCCTCTGTGGCGCTAGCGGTGACGAAATGAATACCCGACGATCTGAAAGCCCGGCTGCTCGCTGAACGGCGCCGGCGCGGCCACGCGCCCGAGTTCCGCTCCGGCGCGCGACGCCCGGACGCGCCCCTGCCGCCCGATCGATCCGCTCAGCGCCCCGGCGGCGACCACCGCGCCAACCAGAGCGACTCCCAAAAGAAACGGCGCCAGAAAAAGCAAGAGTGAAACGCCCAGGTAAGTCACGCCGCCCTCCCCTCTTACGCAGCTCCCGGCTGCTCCGAAACAAGTATAAGCCGGGTAATTCGATCGGTCAATCACATTTTCAAGTCGACTAGTTCCTAAAAGCCGAATTACAGTTATAAGGGAGCAATTCCATCTCTACAGTAACCATGCCTGTCAAAGTCACTGGAGACTGCAAATTTTCCGCTGTTTTCCTTTGACATCGCCGCGCGTTCCCCCTATACTGATCTTCACAACCCGCGGGGCGGCCCTGGGCGCCGCACCCGGCAAGGCTGGGCGCTGGGATGTCGCAGATCTTCCATCCGAGCACGAACACGATCTCGCGCGTCAGCATCTTCGGCGCCGCATTGCTGTTCTTAGGCCTGCTCTGGGTACTTTATGGGGTGAACAGTTCGGCATATGTCACCGGCGTCGGCGTCGCCGTCGGCCAGCCCGTGCCCTTCAGCCACAAGCACCCTGTCAGCGGCATCGGAATCGACTGTCGCTACTGTCACTCCTCGGTCGAGGAATCTCCGGTCGCCGGACTGCCCCCGACGGAGACCTGCATGAGCTGCCACTCGCAAATCTGGGCCGACAGTCCGATTCTGGAACCCGTGCGCGCCAGCTTCCGCGACGGGCGCCCGATCGAGTGGGTCCGCGTGCACGATTTGCCCGGCTTTGTTTACTTCGACCACAGCATTCATTTGAAGAAAGGCATCGGGTGCGCCTCCTGCCACGGGCGCGTCGATCAGATGCCGCTGATGTGGAAAGTGGCCACGCTCAACATGGAGTGGTGCCTGGATTGTCACCGCGAGCCGGAACGCTACGTGCGGCCGCGTGAGGAGGTGTTCAACATGGCGTGGGCGCCTCCGCCCGACCAGCTCGCGCTCGGCAGGGAACTCGTGGCCAAGTACCGGATTCGCAGGATGACCGACTGCTCGACGTGCCATCGATGAGGGGCGACGGCAACACTCTCGACCAGTACGGAAGCTACGGCCGGCAGCGCCGCACCGGGGGCGAACGCCTGTGGCGAAGCTTCGAGGAACTCGAGCAGGCGCCTGAGTTTCGCCTCCTGGCCGAAAATGAATTCGCTCCCGGCGCGCTCGAGCGCGAGGGAGGACCGAGCCGCCGGCGCGTGCTCGAGTTGCTCGGCGCGTCGCTGGCCCTGGCAGGCGCCGCCGGCTGCACCCGGCAGCCGCCCGAGAAGATCGTGCCCTACGTGGCGGCCCCCGAGGAGGTGACGCCCGGCAAACCGCTCTACTACGCCACCGCCTTCCTGCTCGGCAAGGTGGCCTCCGGCATCCTCGTCGAGAGCCATCTCGGCCGGCCGACCAAGATCGAAGGCAACCCCGACCACCCGGCCAGCCTCGGAGCCACCTCACCGCTGGCGCAAGCCTTCGTCCTCGGCCTCTACGATCCGGACCGCTCCAAAGTCGTCATCCGCCACGGACGCATCAGCAGTTGGGTGAATTTCCTCGCGGCCGCCGCCGCCGAACGCGAAAGGCTTCTGGCCCGTCGGGGCGCGGGATTCCGCGTGCTGACCGAGCCGGTGACGTCGCCGTCGCTGGCGGCCGCTTTGCGGGCCCTGCTCGCCGAGCTGCCCGAAGCCCGCTGGCACCAGTACCAGCCGTTGACCGGCGACCACGCCCGCCAGGGCTCACGCCTGGCCTTCGGCGAGCCGCTCCACGTCCTCTACCGGCTCGAGCAGGCCGACGTGATCGTCTCGCTCGACGCCGACCTGTTCGGCGCCGGGCCCGCGGCGGTGCGCTACGCCCGAGACTTCGCCTCTCGCCGCCGGCCCGACCATCCGGCGGGCATGAACCGCCTCTACGTCGTCGAGCCGGCCCCGTCGGTCACCGGGGCCATGGCCGATCACCGCCTGGCGCTTTCCAACCGGCAAGTCGAGCTCGCCGCCCGCGCGCTCGCCGCCGGCCTCGGCCTCCCCGTCAGCCCCCAGGCGGACGCCCCGGCGAAGGAGTGGATCGCGGCCGTCGCCGCGGATCTGGACCGGAGCCGGGGCCGCAGCCTCGTGGTGGCGGGCGAGCACCAGCCCCCGGCCGTCCACGCGCTCGCCCTCGCCATCAACCACCAGCTCGGCAACCTCGGCCGGACCGTCTTCTGCACGCCCCCGCTCGAAGCCGAACCGGTCGACCAGATGGCCTCCCTCAAGGAGCTGGTGGCGGATCTGGCGGCCGGCCGCGTCCAGACGCTGCTGATTCTCGGCGGCAATCCGGTCTACCAGGCCCCCGCCGACCTCGGCTTCGGCGAAGCGCTCCAGAGAGCCGAGCTCCGTATTCACCTGTCCCTGTACGAGGACGAGACCTCCCAGCTCTGCCACTGGCACCTGCCCGAGGCGCATCCGCTCGAAGCCTGGAGCGACGCCCGCGCCTTTGACGGCACGGTCACACTCCTCCAACCGCTGATCGAACCGCTTTACGCCGGCCGGTCCGCCCTCGAAGTCGTCTCGATCTTCGCCGGCCGGCCCTCGCAGACCGGCGAAGAGATCCTCCGCGAGTACTGGCGCGGCGCCGCCGGCGCAGCCGACTTCGAACGCTGGTGGCGCTCGGCTTTGCACGACGGCCTGGTCCGGGGCAGCGAATTTCCCCCCAAGCCCGTCTCGCTGCGGCCCGACCTCTTCGCCCGCCTGCCGGAACCGCCGGCCGCGGCCCCGCTCGAGTTGTCGATCCGTCCCGATCCGGCCGTCTGGGACGGCCGCTTCGCCAACCTCGCCTGGCTCCAGGAACTGCCCAAACCCATCACCAAACTCACCTGGGACAACGCCGTCCTGCTCAGCCCCGCCACGGCCCGCCGCCTCGAGCTCGCCGGCGGAGACCTCGTCGAGCTCAGCGCCGGCGGCCGTTCCGTGCGCGCCCCCGTCTGGATCCTGCCGGGCCACGCCGACGAGTGCGTGACGGTCCACCTCGGCTACGGCCGCACGCGCGCCGGCAAGGTCGCCACCGGCATCGGCTTCGACGCCTATCGCCTGCAATCGTCCGACAGGCCTTGGTGCACCTCCGTGCAACTGCGCCGGACCGGAGAACGCTATCAGCTCGCCTCCACCCAGCATCACCACGCCATGGAGGGCCGGCGCCTGGTCCGCGAGGCGACCCTCGCAGAGTTCCGCCGCGACCCCGGCTTCGCCCATCACGGCGAGCATCCGCCGCCGGCCGATCTCAGCCTCTACCCGCCGGTCGCCTACGAAGGCTACTCCTGGGGCATGACGATCGACCTGAACACCTGCCTCGGTTGCGGCGCCTGCGTCATCGCCTGCCAGGCCGAAAACAACATCCCGGTCGTCGGCAAGGATCAGGTCGCGCGCGGCCGCGCCATGCACTGGATCCGCATCGACCGTTACTTTGAAGGCGACCCATCCCGTCCCGCCATCTACCACCAGCCCGTGCCCTGCATGCACTGCGACCACGCCCCGTGCGAAGTCGTCTGCCCCACGGCGGCCACCGTTCACAGCGCCGAGGGCCTCAACCAGATGGTCTACAACCGCTGCGTCGGGACCCGCTACTGCGCCAACAACTGCCCCTACAAGGTCCGGCGCTTCAACTTCTACCTCTACGCCGACTGGTCGGTTGAGACGCTGAAGATGCTGCGCAATCCCGACGTCACCGTCCGTAGCCGCGGCGTCATGGAAAAGTGCACGTATTGCGTCCAGCGCATCAACCGCGCCCGCATCGCCGCCGAGCGCGAGGAGCGCCCCATCCGCGACGGCGAAGTCGTCACCGCCTGCCAGGCCGCCTGCCCCGTGCAGGCGATCACCTTCGGCAATCTGAACGATCCCGCCGCCCGCGTGGCCGAGCTCAAGAAGGACCCGCGCAACTACGGCATCCTCGAGGAGCTCAACACGCGCCCGCGCACCACCTATCTGGCGCGCCTGCGCAACCCCAACCCGGCGCTGGAAAGGCTTTAGACCCATGGAACCCGAGCGGCCCCAGGATCCTGTCGCCACCGACGAGGAAGCGCCCGTCATCGCGCCCGGCCACACCTACCAGACCGTCACCGATCAGATCAGCGCCATCGTCCTGACCCGGAAGACCCCCCGCGAGTGGCTGCTCGGCTTCACCTTGAGCTTCGCCCTGGTGATGCTCCTGCTCTATTCGATCGGCTATCTGCTCGTCGCCGGAACGGGCATCTGGGGCATCAACCATCCGGTCGGCTGGGGCTTCGCCATCATCAACTTCGTCTGGTGGATCGGCATCGGCCACGCCGGCACGCTGATCTCGGCGATCCTGCTGCTGCTGCGCCAGGAGTGGCGCACTTCGATCAACCGCTTCGCCGAAGCGATGACGCTGTTTGCCGTCGCCTGCGCCGCGCTGTTTCCCCTGCTGCACATGGGCCGGCCGTGGCTGTTCTACTGGCTGCTCCCCTACCCGAACACGATGGGCACCTGGCCGCAACCGCGCAGCCCGCTGGTTTGGGACGTCTTCGCCGTCACCACCTACGCCACGGTCTCGGCGATGTTCTGGTTCGTCGGCATGATCCCCGACCTGGCCACCCTCCGCGACCGCTCCCGGCGCCGCGCGGCCCAGATCATCTACGGGATCCTGGCCATGGGCTGGCGCGGCTCGGCCAAACACTGGCACCGCTACGAAACCGCGTACCTGTTGCTGGCCGGCCTGGCCACGCCCCTGGTGGTCTCCGTCCACACCGTCGTCAGCTTCGACTTCTCCATCGGCATCATTCCCGGCTGGCACGCCACGATCTTTCCGCCCTATTTCGTCGCCGGCGCCATCTACGCCGGATTCGCCATGGTTCTGACGCTCGCCATCCCGCTGCGGGCTCTCTACGGCCTGGAGGACTTCATCACCGCCCGGCACATCGACAATATGGCCAAAATCCTCCTGGCCACCGGCCTGATCGTCGTCTACGGCTACCTCATGGAAGCGTTTATGGCCTGGTACAGCGGCAATGAATACGAATGGTTCATGATCCGGAACCGGATCTCCGGCCCCTACAAGGCTTGTTACTGGGCGCTTCTGGCTTGCAACGGCCTGGCGCCGCAACTTCTCTGGTTCAGCCGTGTGCGCCGCAACACGCGCCTGCTGTGGCTGATCGCGATCGTCGTCGGCGTGGGGATGTGGCTCGAGCGGTTCATCATCGTCGTCACCAGCCTGCACCGCGATTTCATGCCTTCCGCCTGGGGGATGTACTATCCGACCGCCTACGACTGGACCACCTATATCGGAACGATCGGCTTGTTTCTGGCGCTGCTGTTCCTCTTCATTCGCTTCCTGCCGATGATCTCGATCTTCGAGATGCGAACCATCGTGCCGCCGGCCGAAAGGAGGGCGAGGGGCTGACGTGAAGGCGCCGAACCGTCTCTGGGGCCTGATGGCCGAGTACGACAATCCCGCCGACGTCCTCGCCGCGGCGCGCAGCGCCTATGCCGCCGGCTACCGGCAGCTCGACGCCTACTCGCCGATGCCCATCCACGGACTCGCCGAAGCCATCGGCTTCCGCCGCACGCGCCTGCCCCTGCTCGTGCTCACCGGCGGCCTGGTGGGCTGCTTCGCCGCCTTCTTCATGCTCTGGTACGTCGAAACGCACGTTTATCCGCTCAACGTGGGAGGGCGGCCTTTGAACAGTTGGCCGTCGTTCATCCCCATCACGTTCGAAGTCACCATCCTGTTTGCCGCGATTACCGCGGTGCTCGGCATGCTCGCCTTGAACGGACTGCCCACGCCCTACCATCCGGTCTTCAACGTCAGGCGCTTCGCCCTGGCCAGCCGCCATCGATTTTTCCTGTCGATCGAGGCTTCCGATCCGCTGTTCGATCTGGAAGCGACACGGCGTTTTCTCGAAGCCACGCACGCCCGGGAGGTGTCCGAAGTTGAGCGCTGAGCGAACCGCCGTCGCCGCCCTCGCCCTGCTGGCCGCCGCCTGCCGGCAGGATATGCACGACCAGCCCAAATACAAGCCGCTCGCCTCCAGCGCGTTCTTCGCCGACGGCAAGGCGGCCCGCGCCCCTGTCAAAGGTACGGTGGCCCGCGGCCATTTGCACGCCGGCGAGGCCTTCTATACCGGGCGCGCCGGCGGCGAGCGCGTGGCCGAATTTCCGCTGCCGGTGACGCGGCCGCTCCTCGAGCGCGGCCGCGAGCGCTACACGATCTTCTGCTCGCCGTGTCACGGCGGCCTCGGCGACGGCCAGGGCATGGTGGTCCGCCGCGGCTTCCGGCAGCCTCCCTCGTTCCACCTCGACCGCCTGCGCCAGGCGCCTCCGGGCCACTTCTTCGACGTCATCACCAACGGCTTCGGCGCGATGGCCGGCTACGCCTCTCGCATCCCTCCGGAAGACCGCTGGGCCATCGTCGCCTACGTCCGGGCGCTTCAGTTGAGCCAGCGGGCCACGCTCGAAGACGTGCCGCCCGAGCGCCGAAAGGAGCTCGAAACCGCGCCATGACCGGCATTCAGCCCCTGCTCAACCGGATCCAGCGTTGCGCCTTGATCGCCGGCGCCGCGGCGCTTGCCTGCTGTGCCCTGGGAGCGCCCCGCAACCCGCAGCGCTTCCTCGAAGCGTATCTGGTGGGTTACCTGTTCTGGACCGGGATCGCCCTGGGCTGCGCCGCCCTGTTGATGCTCCACCATCTGGTGGGCGGCGGCTGGGGCGTGGCGATCCGCCGCCTGCTCGAATCCGGCACGCGGACCTTCCCCCTCGCGGCCGTGCTCGCGCTGCCAGTGCTCCTCGGGCTTCCCTACCTCTACGTCTGGGCCCGGCCCGACGCCGTCACCCGCGACGCCTCGCTCCGGCACAAGCAGCCCTACCTGAACGTACCCTTCTTTGCCGCCCGCACCGCGGTCTACTTCGCCGTCTGGCTGGCTCTGGCCTGGGCCCTCAACCGCTGGTCGGCCGAAGAGGACCGCACCGGCTCACCCGCCGCCCGGGCGCGCCTCCGGAAGCTGAGTGCGCCCGGCCTGATCCTCTACGGGTTCACCGCTACGTTCGCTTCCGTCGATTGGGTGATGTCGCTCGAGCCCCACTGGTACTCGACCGTCTACGGCGTCCTCTTCATCGTCGGGCAGGCGCTGGCGACGCTGGCCTTCGCCATTGCCGCCTTGCTCGTCGTCGGCACGCGGCCGCCTCTGTCGGAGACGCTCACCCCGCAGCACTTGCACGACCTGGGCAACCTCACGCTGGCCTTCGTCATGCTTTGGGCCTACGTCGCCTTCTCGCAGTTCCTCATCATCTGGTCGGGCAACCTCCCGGAGGAGATCCCCTGGTACCTCGCCAGAATGCGAGGCGGCTGGGGCGTGGTCGCCGCGGGCCTGATCCTGTTTCATTTTCTCGTGCCGTTCCTCCTGCTGCTGTCGCGGCAGAACAAGAGGCGGCTGCGCACGCTGGGTTCGCTCGCCGCCGCCATGCTGGCGCTCCGCCTCGTGGACCTGTACTGGATGGTGGCGCCCGCCTTCCACCGCCCCGGCCTCGCGGTGCACTGGATGGATCTGGCCGCGCCGTTGGGCGTCGGCGGGCTCTGGGTCGCCGCCTTCGTCTGGCAGTTGAAACGGCGGCCGCTTGGGCCGGCCGGGTCCGCCAGGATGGTTTGACGCCGATGAACCACGAAACCCGCGATGCCGACATCCGCAAGCTGATCGAGTTCGGCGCCGGAATCGTGGCGCTCGTGCTCGTCGCTCTGGCGCTCATGTGGCTCTTGTTCCGCTACCTGGCCGGCCAGCAACCCTCGCCGGCGCCCCCGCCGGCCCCGGCAGCCTCCCGGGAATTGCCGCCCGAGCCCCGCCTGCAAGTGTCGCCGAGAACCGAGCTCGAGCGCTTCCAGGCTTCCGAGAAGGCCATCCTCGAATCCTATGGCTGGGTCGACCGAACCGCGGGCGTGGTCCGCATCCCGATCGAACGCGCCATCGAACTGCTCCCGGAGCGCCAGGGCCGCCTCGCCCCCGCCGAGCGGCGAAAGGAGCAGCCATGAGGACCCTGCTGGCGCTGTGGCTGGCGGCCGCCGGCCTCGCTCCGGCCCAATCCGGCCTCCCGGAGCCGTTGCGCCACGTGGGCATCGACCAGAGACTCGGCGCCCAGGTCCCGCTCGATGCCATCTTCCGCGACGAGAGCGGCCGCCCGGTCCGGCTCGGCGAGTATCTGGAGCGCCGCCCCGCCGTCTTGGCGCTCGTCTACTACGAATGCCCCATGCTCTGCACGCTCGTGCTGAACGGCCTGCTCCGCTCGCTCCGGGCCCTGCCGCCGGAGCTCGACGGCCGCTTCGAGATCGTCACCGTAAGTTTCGATCCCCGCGAAGGGCCGCCCCTTGCCGCCGCCAAAAAAGCCGAGTACGTCCGGCGCTACGGGCGGGCGCACGCCGCCTCTCGCTGGCATTTTCTCACCGGAGAGCACGAGTCGATTGCTTCGCTGACCCAGGCGGCCGGCTTCCGGTACGTCTTCGATGCGAAGACCAATCAGTTCGCTCACGCCAGCGCGCTCATCGTCTTGACGCCCGGCGGCAAGGTGGCGCGCTATCTCTACGGCGTCGAGTACGCGCCGCGCGATCTCC
>JBBIMZ010000124.1:0-8801 GCA_037444135.1 Solibacteraceae bacterium | reverse complement strand
CCGGATCAGCGCGAATATGTCTCCCCCCATGCCGTTCATCATCGGCTCGACCACGCCCAGCACGGCGTTGGCCGCGATGGCCGCATCCACCGCCGAGCCGCCCCGCGCCAGCACCTGCGCCGCCGCCTGCGAGGCGAGCGTCTGGCTGGTGGCGGCGATGCCCCGTTCGCTGATGACCAGCGAACGGGCCTGCTTGCGCGAGTTGGCCGAAAGCGGCGGCAGCGTCAGCGACATGGCCGTGAGCAGACAGGTTAGCCGAAGCGGGAACATCCGGGCAATATTCTATCCCACCGCGCCTGGCCGGCCCGCCGGCCCTTCGCCTCCCGATTCGCGGATAATGGTTGTAAGAAACATGGTTATGCGAAACAGGGTTCTCTGGGCTGCCGGTGCCTTGGTGATATCGGCGGCGGCGACTGCGGCCGCTGAGGCGACCGTCGTCGAGGAGATCATCGCCAAAGTCAACGGCGACGTCGTGACGCGCGGGGACCTGGAGCGCGCCCGCCAGGCCCTGGCGGAAGAACTCCAGCGGCGGAACCTCAAAGGCGCCGAGCTCGAAAAAGCCCTCAAGGAGCGCGAAAAGGACCTGCTGCGGGACAAGATCGACACCCTGCTGCTGATTCAAAAGGGCAACCAGCTCAACATCAACGTCGACCAGGACGTCAGCAAGTATCTGGCCGAGATCATGCTCCAGTACAAGGTCGCCGATCAGGATAAGTTCGCCGAGCTCGTCCGCCAGCAGACCGGCATGCGCTTTGAGGACTTCCGGCAGGACATCAAAAACGGCATGCTGACCCAGCGGGTGCTGAGCCGCGAGGTGGGCAGCCGGATCGCGATCCCGCGCGAAGAGGTCCAGAAGTATTACGAGGAGCACAAGAACGAATTCGTCCGCGAGGAACGGGTCTTCCTGCGCGAGATCCTCGTCGCGGCCGATCCGAAGGATCCCGATTCGTTCGTCGCCGCCGAAAAGAAAGCCAAGGCGCTGGTCGAGCGCGCCCGCCGCGGAGAGCGCTTCGACGAGCTGGCGCGCGACAACTCCGATGCCGTGACGGCCAAAAACGGGGGAGACCTCGGCGGCTGGAAGCGGGGCGACTTGAAGAAAGAGATCGAGGAGCTGATCTGGGACAAAGAGCGCAACTACGTCACCGACCCGATCCGCACCGAGAACGGCTTTCTGATCCTGAAGGTGATGGCGCACCACCAGGCGGGTCTGGCGCTGCTCGAGGAAGTCGAGAACGAAATCATGGGGCGGCTATACGGCCCGCGTTTCGAGCCGAAGGTCCGCGAATACTTGACCGAGCTGCGCCAGCAGGCTTACCTGGAGATCAAAGACGGCTGGGTGGACACGGCGGCGGCTCCGGGCAAGGATACATCCTGGACTGACCCGGCGCGCCTGACCCCGGAGACAGTGACCAAAGAGGAGGTGCTGAAGAATCCTGGACGCAAGCGCCTCTTGTGGGTGATCCCGGTGCCGGGAACGCAGCGCACCCCGAAAAGCACTTCCCGGTAGCAAGTCCGCATGAAATCGACCTTCATCGCCGATTTGCAGCCCAACCAGGACGCGACCTCGATCTTCTTGGTGCAGTCCAAGGACATCCGTCAGAAGCGCACCGGTGAGCCGTATTTAAGCCTGTCACTGGCCGACCGCACCGGCGAGATCGAGGCCAAGATGTGGGACAACGTCGCCGACGTGATGGACACGTTCGACCGCGACGATTTTGTCAAGGCCAAAGGCCGCGTCCAGGTGTTCCAGAACCGGCTCCAGTTCACCATCCACAAGCTGCGGCGCGCCGACGAAAGCGAAGTCGCCTTCGAGGATTTCTTCGCCTCTTCCGAGCGCGATCCCGAGGAGATGTTCGCCGAACTGCGCCAGATGGTCAGCCTCGTCGGCAACCCGCACTTGAAAGGGCTGCTCGAGGCAGTGCTCGACGACCAGGACATTGCGGAACGGCTGCGGCGGGCGCCGGCGGCCAAGAGCGTCCATCACGCCTATCTGGGAGGGCTGCTCGAGCACGTGCTGTCGCTTTGCCAGCTCTGCCGGCTGGCGGCGGGCCAATACAAGTTCGTCGACCTGGATCTGCTGCTGGCCGGCGCCATTCTGCACGACATCGGAAAGGTCTACGAGCTGGCCTTCCGGCGCAGCTTCCACTACACTGACGACGGCCAGCTTCTCGGACACATCGTTCTCGGCCTGCGCATCCTCGACGACAAGGTTCGCGCTCTGCCGGATTTCCCCCCGCGCTTGCGGAATCTCATTGCGCACTTAATCATCAGCCACCACGGAGAATTGGAGTTCGGCTCCCCGAAGATTCCCCTGTTCGCTGAGGCCGTCCTGCTGCACCACCTCGACAACATGGACGCGAAGATGGAAGCCGTGCGCGCCTTGCTGCGGAAGGATCCGCTGCTCGAAGGCTGCTGGACTACTTATTTCCAGCCCCTGGACCGCATGCTGCTGAAGACCGACCGGTATCTGCGGGGCGAGGAGACTTCCGAAGCTCCTCCGGCGCGGCCGGGCTCCAATGCCGGCGGCAAACCGGAGAGTGCACAAACGCTTTCCCTGTTCGGGGAGAAGCTCAAAGGCGCATTGGAAAAGTAGCAACCCATGCCCCGATCCCGCCCGGCTCGCGACATTCCCCCTCCGCTGGAGCTGGAATGTCTGAAAGCGCTGTGGCGGATCGGCGACGGCACGGTCAAAGACGTCCGCAAGGTTCTCACCGAGCAGCGGAATCTCGCTTACACCACGGTGATGACCGTGCTGGACCGGCTGGTGCGGCGCGGCGGCGTCGAGCGTCGCAAGGCCGGCCGGGCCTTCGTCTACACGCCGCGCGTGGGCCGCGAGGAGATGCGCCGACTGGCCATAGAGGAACTGGTGAATTCCTTCTTCGACGGTTCGAAGGAGGAGCTGCGGGCTTATCTGGCCTCCGAGCGTGAAGCCTCGCGCGGCCGGCCCGCCCGGCGCCCTCCGGCCGACGGCGAGCCGCCGGAGGAAGACTCACTCGAGACGGTGCTGCTGTAGCGCTCAGACTTCGATCTTCCGGGCGCGCAGTTCCTCCCGCAACTGCTCGTAGGAGACGAAGCGGGCCGCGTCGAGGCCTTCGCGCCGGGCCGCGTCGACATTTTCCGGGACGTCGTCGATGAAAAAGCATTCCTCCGGCGCGCAGGCCGAGCGAGCGATCGCCGCCCGGTAGATTTCGGGCGCGGGCTTCATCGCGCCCACTTCGTAGGAAAGGATGAAATCATCGAAATGGCGCAGCAGAGGGTAGTTGTCTCGGATGAAGGGGAAGTGGATGGCGTTGGTGTTCGACAGCAGCAGCAGGCGGTGACGTCCGCGCAGGCTTTCGAGCAGGCTCTCGGGAATCAGCGTGTGGGGCGGAAAGATGGCGCTCCAGAGATGGCAGAACTCCTCGAAGCTCACGGCCAGGTTGAGGGCCTCGGAGATGCGGGCGGCGAACTCTCGGGGCTCGATCAGTCCCTGCTCGAGCTGGGGAACCAGGCCGGTCGCGGCAATGCGCGCCGGGATCTGCTCGGCGCAAAACGGCGACAGGCCCTCGATCGCCGCATAGGCGCGGCGGAAGTCGAGCGGGACGATCACTCCTCCAAGGTCGAAAATCACAGTCTTGGTCATCCGGCAGGCTAACTCCAGAGTACCGGAAGGCGGCGGCGATATGGTTGAATGGTCCGGGAGGCAGCGATGAACGACGCCGGAATGACTCGCCGGCAGATGGCCGGCCTGGTGCTCTCCGCCTCGCTTGCCGCCGCTCCGAAAGGGCCGAATGAACGCATCCAGATCGGCGTCGTCGGCGCCGGCGGACGGGGGCAGGCGCTGATGAAAGACGTCGAGCAGTGCCGCGACCTCAACGTCGCCGTCACCGCCGTCTGCGATGTCTGGCGCCCGAACCGGGAGAAGGCGGCGGCGATGGCCGCCAAGGCCTGGGGCGCGGCGCCGCGGCAGACAGCCGACTACCGCGAACTGCTGAGCTGGGACTCAGTGGACGCCGTGCTCATCGCAACGCCGGACTTTGCGCACAGCCGGATCCTGAAGGCGGCCGTCGAGGCGGGCAAGGACGTGTACTGCGAAAAGCCCATGGGGACGGACTTTGCCGAAGCCAAGGCCGCCTATCTGGCAGTGAAACGCAGCCCGCAAGTGGTCCAGATCGGCACGCAGCGGCGCAGCGACGGCCACTACATCGCCGCGGCGAAGCTGGTCCGCAGCGGCCTCCTGGGCCAGGTCACGCGCGTGGTGACCTCGGTGAACTTTTTCGAGCCGCGGTGGCGGCGCGATTACGCCGACGTGGCCGAGGCCGACGTGGCCTGGGATCTGCTCCGGATGCAGGATCCGGCCCGCCGCGCCGACGCCCGCCGCCTGCGCCAGTGGCAGCTCTTTCGCGACTACACCAACGGCATTCCCGGGCTGTGGATGAGCCACTTCATCGACCTAGTGCCGTGGTTTCTCGACGATCCCTACCCCTCGGGCGTCGTCGCCTGCGGCGGGGTCTATTTGTGGAAGGACGGCCGCGAGACCGAGGATGTCTTCCATGCGCTGCTCGAGTACCCGAAGGGGTTCCTCGTCAGTTTCGCGATGAGCCTGACCAACAGCGAGGGCAACCAGAACACCTGGCACGGCACGCGCGGCACGCTCGACATGGACCGGTTCACGCTGAGCGGCAAAGGCAGCTCGGCGGCGGACCGGATCCGGGAAGAGATCAAGATCCAACCGGAGGAGTCCAACTCGCACATGGCGAACTTCATCGAGTGCATCCGCAGCCGCCGGCAGCCGCGCGCGGACATCGACGCAGGCTTCCGCCACGCCGTTGCGGGCTGCATGGCGGCCCTGGCGCGCGACACGGGCCGCAAGGTGCGCTTCGATCCGGAGCGGCTGGAGATCGTCTAGCGATGCTGGTCAGCCGGCGCGCCTTTCTTCAAGCCGCCGCGGCGCAGGCGCTGCCCGCGGCGCCTCCGATCACCCGCGTCGAGGTCTTCCCTGCCCCCTATCCAGTCGCGGGCCGCTTCAAGTTCTTGACCAAGCCGGAGCGGTCGACCGTGCTCGTCAAGATCACTTGCGAGAGCGGCGAAAGCGGATGGGGCCAGTCGGTGCCGACGCCCACCTGGAGCTATGAAACGCTCGAATCCGTCCTGACGACCATCGAGCGCTATCTGGCTCCTGCGCTGATCGGCGCCAATCCTTTCGATCTGGCCGGCGCGCATCAGGCGATGGACAACGCGATCCGGCCGTCGTTCTCGACGGGAATGCCGATCGCCAAGGCTGGCCTGGACTTGGCGCTCCATGACTTGGCCGGCAAGCTAAGGGGCCAAAGCGTGGCCGAACGCTGGGGCCGCTCGCCGCTGCCGCGGATCACTTTGAGCTGGACGGTGAACCCTACGGATCTGGCGGAAACCGAGCAGCTTGTGGCCGAGGGTTTCCGCCGCGGCTACCGGCACTTCAACGTCAAGCTGGCGCCGGACCCGCGCTTCGATCTGGAAATGTGCCGCCTGGTGCGCAAGCTGGCGCCCGAAGCCTTTCTCTGGGGCGACGCCAATGGGGGCTACGATCTGGCGGCGGCCCTCTGGGTGGCGCCGCGCCTAGCCGCCCTGGGAATGAACGTCCTCGAACAACCCTTGCCCGCCAACCGCCTCACCGGGTATCGGGAACTCAAAAAGCAAGGCGCCCTGCCCATCCTGATGGACGAAGGAGTGGTCTCCCCGGCGGATCTGGTCGAGTTTATCCGGCTGGGGCTGCTCGACGGCGTGGCGATGAAGCCGGCCCGGACGGCCGGGCTCTGGGATGCGCGCAAGCAGGTGGAGATTCTGCTCGAAGCAGGACTGTTGTTTCTCGGCAGCGGCCTGACCGATCCCGACGTGGCCCTGGCGGCTTCGCTTCAGCTCTACGGCGCCTACCAGCTGCGGTTCCCGGCGGCGCTCAACGGGCCGCAGTTTCTGAGCGGCAGCTATCTGCGGCGGCCGTTGCGCGTCTGGGAGGGCCAGATCGAGGTCCCGCCGGGGCCGGGCCTGGGCGTCGAAGTGGACGAAGAAAAGGTGCGAAAGGAGTCGGCGTGACCAAGTTTCTGGCGCTCGCCGGGCTGTGGGCTGCCGCTTGCTCGGCCCAATCACCGTTCCGGTTCCGGGATATTTCGCCCCAGTCGGTGGAATTGTCCGAGGGCGGCAAACCAGTTTACGTTTACCATCACGGCGTCGTGCGGAAGGCCGGCGCGCCCGAGGACCGAGCGCGCTGCTGCTACCTGCACCCGGTATACGCGCCGGACGGAACCGTTCTCACGGACGACTTCCCGCAGGACCATTACCACCACCGCGGGATCTTCTGGGCCTGGCCGGTTGTTGTGGTGGGTCAGGAGCGCTATGACCTGTGGACCATCCGCGGCGTCCGGCAACGGTTCGTTCGCTGGCTTGCGCGGGAGGCCGGCGAGCAGGAGGCGCGTCTGGCCGTCGAAAACGCCTGGCTGGCCGGGGAGCGTCCGGTTGTGCGGGAAACCGTCGAGATCGTCACCCGGCCGGAGGCGGGCGGGCGACGCCGGATCGAAGTCCGGCTAGCCGTCGAAGCCTCGGGCGCCCCGGTCGAACTTCGTGGAGAACCGGCCGAAGACAAGGGCTATGGCGGCTTCTCGGTGCGCTTTGCGCCGCGCGAGAAGACGGTCATCAGCACCGACAGCGGAATCGAACAGCAGGATTCCAACATGGCGCGGCACGCCTGGGCGCAGCTCGAGGCGCTCTTTGCCGGCCGCCGCGCCGGCCTCCGCATCGACATCGACCCCGCCAACCCCGACTTCCCCAACGGCTGGTGCCTCCGCCACTACGGTTTCCTGGGAGTCAACTACCCCGGCTTGAAGGCCCACCGCCTCGAACCGGGCCGCCCCATGGTGCTCAAGTACCGCCTCACCCTGTTGCCCTGAGGAGCTCTACGGAGCAGCGCTCCGCGCCGCCGCCTCGAACCGCTCCAGCTCGGCGTTGAAGGCGCAGCCGTAGAGCACGATGACCGCCTGCAGGTAAATCCACAGCAGCAGGGCGATCACCGCGCCGATGCCGCCGTAGAGCAGATTGTAGTCGGCGATGTTGCGCACGTAGTAAGAAAAGCCTTGTGTGACCGCCAGCCAGATCAGCGTCGCCACGATGGCGCCCGGCCAGGTATTGCGCCAGGCGATCGGCCGGTTCGGGCCGATCTTGTAAAGCACCATGCTGGTAAGAACCGCCGCGCCCAGCGCGATGCCGTACCGCGTCAGCCGGCCGAGTACGGCCACCCCGCCGGCGATCGCCTGGCTCGAGTTGATCATGCCGAGGCGCGTAATCATCCAAAGCTCCGCGCGGCTGCCGAACAGGATCAGAAAGGTGACCCCGAGCGCCGGCAACACGCAGCAGAACACCAGTGCGATCGCCACCAGCCGTCCCCGCACGAGCGGCCGGTCGCTGGGCACGTGGTAGACCGCATTGAAGCCTTCGATCAGGCTGAGAATGACGCCGGAGGCAGCCCAGAGCGAGACGAGCAGCGCGAACACGAGCAGCGATTCCGGCTTTTCGCCGGCTGCGGTCAAGCGCCGCATCACCAGGCTCCGAGCTCCGGGGGGCACCACTTCGAAGAAGAAGCGAGCGATCAACTCGACGGCCTGTTCGGCGCGAAAGCGCACCAGCACGAGCGCCACCGTCGTCAACGCGGGGAAAAAGGAGAGCAGCCCGGAGTAAGCGGCGCCTTTGGCCACGGCCAACCCGCCTTCGTCGTACAGCGTGACCAGAGCGCGCCACAGCAGCCATCCGGTGCGCCGCGCCCGGGAGATTTTCAACTTGGGGCATCGCTCTGCACGCCTGCCGGAGGTATGCTGGAGCAAAAGAGCGAATAACTCGTTGACGCGGCTTGCCAAGACCTCCATTTTAGCGGTTCGGAGCTCCGCCGCCGTCCATGTCCTGCTGCTCGTGGCGGTGAACGCCTTTGTTTGCCGGCGTCTGTTTTTCACCGAGTACCTCGAACAGATGGGTTCGATCGAGGCGGCTTACATCGGTCTGAGCCGGTGGATCCGCGAACATCCGCTCGATCTGGGCTGGTTCCCCCTTTGGTACGGCGGCATCCCGTTTCAGAACGCCTACCCGCCCCTGCTTCATGTGACCGTCGCCACGGCCTCCGCGGCGCTGTCGATCACACCCGCGCTAGCCCATCATCTGGCCGGAGCAGCGGCCTATTGCCTGGGACCGGCGGCCCTGTACTGGCTGGCGAGCGCGCTGAGCGGGCGGCGCGGCCTGAGTCTGGCGGCGGCTCTCGGCTACTCGCTGCTGTCGCCGTCGGCGATCCTCGTCCCCGCGATCGCACGGGACATGGGAACGGCGTTCGGCCCCCGGCGGCTTCATACGCTGGCGGCCTACGGCGAAGGCCCGCATGTGGCGGCGCTGGCGCTGCTGCCGGCGTCCTTGGTGTTGCTTCACCGCGCGCTCGAAGACTTCCAGCCGCGGCGGGTCGCGGTGGCGGCGCTGGCATTGGCGGCCGTGCCGCTCACGAACTGGCTGGGGGCGTTCGCCCTCGCCGTGGCCGCAGGCGCGTATCTGCTGGCTTACTTGGACTGGCGCCGGCCTGCCGGACTGTTTCGCGTCGCGGCGATTTCGCTTCTCGCCTACGCGCTTGCCGCCCCGTGGATCCCTCCGTCGACTCTGGCCGCCATCCGGCACAACGCGCAGTACACGGTGGGCCACTACCCCATGACCGGCAGGCAGTGCATGCTCGGAGCTCTGGCGGCGGCGGGCGCCGTCGCGCTCGCGGCGCTGCTGCGCCGCTGCGGCGCGGCCCGATGGCTGATCTTTTTCGCGGTGTT
>JBBIMZ010000123.1:0-8830 GCA_037444135.1 Solibacteraceae bacterium | reverse complement strand
CAGATGGCGTCGCCGTCGATCTGGCGCGCCCATTGGCCGGGATATTTCTCTTTTGCGCGCGGCTGGAGCCCGCGAGGCCGGAGGCGCTGTTTCGGACGCGGAATGCGCCGGCGCAGCCGGAGACGGCGCGTATGGAGCCAGACCTCCTCGCCGGAGAGATTCTGCGTCGGCGCGTCGCTGCGCTCGCGCTGGGCCGGATAGCGGTTGGCCGTCTGCCAGACTTCCCAGGCGAAGTTATCGTCGACGATCGAGCGGGCCGCCACGACCAGATCGAACAGGCTCGCCACGAGCTGGCGGTCGGCGACCGCCAGATTGCGCGTGTAGCGAGCCAGCAGACGGCGCTGCCAGTGCGCCAGTTTTTCGCCCGTGTTCCGTTCGTAGGATTTCTCGGCTTCGCGCAGCAGCGCCAGTTGAACCCGCGGGCGGTCGATGAGCGCCTCGTCGTCCATCGCCCGGCGAAACGCCTCGTAACGGTCTTGCAGGAACGGATATTCAAGGGTGATTTCGGCGAGGCAGTCCGGGTGCGGGTTGATCACATCGACCAGGAGGGGCAAGCGCCGCTTCGGCGGCGGCTCCTGCGGCTCCTCCATGGCGTCGAGCACGGCGTCCAGCAGATTCAGCGACACCACCACGAAGACGCGGGCCAGCGGATCGGCGCCCTGGAGTTTCCAGGCGATGGCACGGGCGTGCGTGGCGATCTGCTCGCTGCGCTCCGCCGGATGGACCCGGTAAAGTTCCACGTATTTGTCCAGCCCGAGCGTGCGGATCGCATAAGGGTCCGGATAGGCCTCCTTGAGGTGGGGCCGCTCGCCGAAATCGGGCTCGGCGAAGATCACTTCGGCGCCGATTTCGCCCGCCGTCCGGACGGCTTCGGTGAACGGGTCGGCCGGTTCGACGGGCACATAGACGGCTCGTTCGTCATCGCTCGGGTCCGGATAGACGAGCACGGAGATCTCCGGCAGCCGCTCGATCGCCCGCAGATAGGAAGACCGCAGCCAGCCGGGCAACTCCACCGCCACCACGGCGGGCCGTTCGGCCAGAATGGCCCGCCGCACCTCGATGGCGAACTCGAGCCGGCCGGGCGCCACCGGGAAGTAACGAAAGCGCCCCCGGCGCAGACTGCCCGCGTCGGCCGACGGGAACTCAGGCGCGCCGGACATACCGCAGCGCTTCGTCGCCGAGCGTCTCGACGATCGCCGTGCGCAGCGCCCCCTCGGGCCCGGCCCCTTCGCCGTCCATCTCCAGCAGCTTGATCGCAAAGCGGCTGATGTTGATTCCGTCGCGCACCGTGTAGCGCTCGTCGGCCGCATGCGCCTGCTGGAGGAACTCGATGACGTAGTCGAGGATGTACTCGTCGGCGAACGGAACGTTCTCTCGCAGGATGGCGTACTCTTCGTCGCGCTCGGGGAAATCGATCAGAATTTGCGGCTGGAGGCGCGAGTGGATGTACTCGGGCAGATCGAACGTCGAGGCGTCGTCGTTCATCGTCGCCACGAAGCGGAACTCGGGATGCGCCTTGATCTTGATGCCGGCGACGATGGACTCGACGTAGCGCCGGTTGTCGAGCAGCGGCGCCAGGCTCGCCCAGCTCTTCTCGCTCATTCGGTTGCCCTCGTCGAGAATCACCACGCCGCCGCGGAGCA
Organism: Solibacteraceae bacterium; assembly: GCA_037444135.1. GTDB lineage: Bacteria > Acidobacteriota > Terriglobia > Bryobacterales > Bryobacteraceae > CALKXJ01. Next base: position 7,187 of record JBBIMZ010000123.1, on the reverse strand, counting down.
TCGCCGTCACCAGCGGCGAGGCGACGTAGCGGAGCCGACCTTCGCCCTCGATCACCGGCGTCACCAGCAGGTCCTCGGGCCGCGTGTCGACGGTCGCCTGGAGGATGTATACTTCGCGCCCAAGCCGTTTGGCGGCGGCGTAGGCCAGCGTCGTTTTGCCGACGCCCGGCTTGCCGATCAGGCGCGGATTCATGGGCAAATCCTGGGGCGCCACCACCAGCCAGGCGGCCAGCAGTTGCCGCATGACCTCCTCCTGACCGACCCAGCGCACCGGAAGCTCGTCCGGATGCGCCAGATGGAGCGCCACGCCCTCCACTTCGACCATCATCGATTCCATTGTCCCCGAAACCGGGCCAAGCCGGCGGGCGCGCCGGCCGATAAGTCTGGCAGCAGGCGGATCATGATACCGATCGGCTTGGTCCCCGTCATCGCGGTCGTAGCGGCCGCCTTCCTGTTGCTGTTGCTCCAGTCCGGAAAAAGATAGGCGGGCGGAGCGGCCCGGCCGCACTATGCTATCGTGAAGAGAAAAGCGGGAGGGGAGTCGCTGTGCGGTCCCGAATTTTGGCAGTTTTGGCTCTGGGGCTGGTTTTCCTGGGCGTGCTCGAGGCGCAGCGGCGCCGCTGGATGGACTTCGAAGACAACCCGGCCCCATTCCCGCCCGACGGAAACGAGAAAACGGAGTTCGCCTTCGCACGCCTGATGTATCCCTCGTTCGGCGGCGGCTACTGGGGCTGGCGGGGCGCCTGGGCGACCGACTACCCCAAGGCGGACCGCCAGTTCCTCCAAGGCGTCCGGCGTCTGACCCGGATCCATACGCGGTCCGTCGAAGAGGTTGTGGATCTGGACGGCGACAAGATCTATGACTGGCCCTGGATCTACGCGGTCGAAGTCGGTCACTGGGACCTGGATGACCGGCAAGCCGCCAAGCTCCGGGATTACCTGCTTCGGGGCGGCTTCCTGATGACGGACGACTTCCACGGCACCTACGAGTGGGACGTGTTTCTGGCCAGCATGCAGCGCGTCTTTCCGGACCGCCCGATCGTTGAAATCCCCGATGACGACGAGATCTTTCACGTCATCTACGACCTGGACGAGCGCTTCCAGGTGCCCGGCATCCGCTACTTCTACACCGGCCGGACTTACGAGCAGGACGGAGTTGAGCCGCGCTGGCGCGGCATCTATGACGACCAGGGGCGCATCATGGTGGCCATCTGCCACAACATGGATCTCGGCGACGCCTGGGAGTGGGCTGATCTGCCGCGCTACCCGGAGCGCTGGGCCTCGCTGGCCTACCGCGTCGGCATCAACTATATCGTCTATGCGATGACTCACTGAGAGGCACACCCGGCGGTTGCGGCCCCATGTTCGAATTCCTCTTTCATTACTCGCCTTCGGTGTTCCGGCGGGGGGAGTTCGTGCTGCTCAGCCGCTATCCGGGATGGGTGCTGCTGGTCCTGATGGCTCTTGCCGCATTTGCGCTAGGCTGGCTGATCTGGCGCCGGCGCGGGCGGCTGGCCGGCTCCCTTACCGGCTGGCGACCGGCGGTGATTTGGCTGCTTCAGGCCTCGCTGGCCGCCCTGCTGCTGGTGCTGCTCTGGCAGCCGGCGCTGCGCGTCTCGACGCTGAAGCCGCAGCAGAATATCGTCGCCGTGGTCGTCGACGCGTCCTCGAGCATGGGCATTCTCGAGGACGGCTCCAGCCGCCTGGCTCAAGCCGCCCGCGTCCTCGACGCCGGCCTGTTGGAGGGGCTGTCCAAGGATTTCCAGGTGCGCCTGTACCGCCTCAGCGACCGGCTCGAGCGCGTCGCTCAGCTCGGCGAGCTCGCCCCGAACCGCCCGGTGACGCGCATCGGCGACAGTCTCAAGCAGATTGTCGGCGAAGCGGGCAGCCTGCCCATCGGCGCCGTGGTCCTGCTCAGCGACGGCGCCGACAACTCGGGCGGCATTGACCTGGCGACCGTCTCCGAGATCCGCAGCCGGCGCATCCCGGTGCATACGATCGGTTTCGGCCGGGAACGCTTCGCCCGGGACATCGAGATCGCCGACGTGCAGACGCCGGACCGGTCCTTGGCCGACTCGCGGCTGATCGCCCGGGTCAGCTACCGACAGAGCGGCTTTGAAGGCGCCAAGGCGCGTCTCGCCGTACGCGAGAACGGGCGCCTGCTGGCGAGCAAAGAGATCGTGCTGCGCGGCGAAGGACTCCAGCAGAGCGAAGTGGTGTTGTTCAATGCCGGCCTGGCGGGGGCCAAGCACCTGCAGGTTTCGATCGATCCGCTCGAGGGGGAAGAGAACGCCCGCAACAACGCCGTTTCGCGGCTGATCAACGTCGAGGCCCTCAAACCGCGCGTGCTCTACCTGGAAGGCGAGCCGCGCTGGGAGTACAAGTTCCTCCGGCGGGCGATGCTCAAAGACCGCAACGTGCAACTGGTCTCGATCCTCCGCACGACGCAGAACAAGCTCTACCGGCAGGGGCTGGCGAGTCCTGAGGAGCTGGCGCAGGGCTTCCCGGCCCGGGTCGAGGAGCTGTTCGCGTATCAGGGCCTGGTGATCGGCTCGGTTGAAGCGGGCTACTTCACCTCCAGCCAGCAGGAGCTGATCCGCCAGTTCGTCGATCGCCGCGGCGGCGGCATCCTGTTTCTCGGCGGGAGGGCCGCTCTGGCTGACGGCGGCTACGGCGCTTCGCCGCTCGCGGAACTGCTTCCGGTCCTGCTGCCTCCTCAAAAGCCGACGTTTCACCGCGATCAGGCCGGCGTCGAGTTGACGCCCGCCGGCCGCGACAGTCTCATCACGCGCCTGGCCGAAGACGCCGGGGAGAACGTCAAGCGGTGGCAGGCGCTGCCGAAGCTGGCCGACTACCAGGAGCTGGGCGCCCCGAAGCCCGGCGCGACGGTTCTGGCGCAGCTGCTCACTCCGGCCGGGGGCGCGCTCCCGCTGCTGGTGACGGAAAATTACGGCCGCGGCCGCACGGCGGTGATGGCGACGGGCGGCAGCTGGCGGTGGCAGATGCTCCAGGCAGTCGCCGACACAACTCACGAGATGTTCTGGCAGCAATTGCTGCGCTGGCTGGTGACGGGAACGCCGGGCCCGGTGACGGCCTCGACGCCTCGGCAGGTGCTGGCCGACCAGACGCTGGTGCGCCTGGAGGCGGCCGTGCGCGACCGGACTTATCTGCCGGCCGCCGATGCGCGAGTCGAGGCCCATATCCTGGGACCGGAAGGTCTCTCCGACACCGTCGAGCTGGCGCCGGATCTGCACGAACCCGGCCTGTACCGGGCCGAATGGCGCGCATCGGCGCCGGGCGCCTACATGGCTGAAGTGGTCGCCCGTCGCGGCGAGGAGGAAGTCGGGCGGGACACGATCACGTTCCGGCGCGAAGACGGCGTGGCCGAGAACTTCCGGGCCGAGCAGAACCGCGAGTTGCTCCAGAAGCTCTCCGAGCAGACCGGAGGCCGCTACTACCGCCCGCAGGAGGCGCGGCGCCTGCTCGACGACATTTCCTACTCGGAGGCCGGGATCACCGTGAGAGAGACCAAAGATCTCTGGAACATGCCCGCCGTTTTCATCCTCCTGATGCTGCTCAAGGCGGCGGAATGGTATCTGCGGCGGCGCTGGGGGGTGGTGTGAGGATTCTCGCCTGGCTTCTCGCCGCCTGTTGCAGCCTCTCGGCGGCTACCTATTACGTCACGGTCGCCGGCCTCGGCGGCGAGCCGGACTACGAGCAGCGCTTCGCCGGCCTCGCCAAGGAGCTGGACAAGCTTTTGAAGGAAGGCGGCGGCGAGGTGCACGCGCGGACGCTGTTCGGCGCCGAGGCCACCAAGGAACGTCTCAGGAGCGCGCTGGCCGACGTCGCCCGCCAGGCGCACCCGGAGGACGCCTTCGTGCTGCTGCTGATCGGTCACGGAACCTACGACGGCCACGCCTACAAGATGAACCTGCCGGGGCCGGATCTGGCGGCGGCGGAGCTGGCCGAACTTCTCGAACGTGTCGCCGCCTCGCGGCAACTGGTGGCCGTGATGACGAGCGCCAGCGGAGCTTCGCTGGAGGCGCTTCAGAAGCCCAAACGAATCGTCATCACCGCCACGCGCAGCGGCGCCGAGAAGAACGCCGTGGTCTTCGCGCGCTATTGGGTGGCCGCGCTTCAGGATCCTTCGGCCGACACCGACAAGAACGAAGTGATCACGGCGCTCGAAGCGTTCGTCTACGCCGACCGCAAGACCGCCGAGTTCTACACGGCCCAGAAGCGCCTGGCCACTGAACATGCCCTGCTCGAGGACACCGGCAGCGGCGAGGGCGTCCGGGCGCCGTCGCCGGAGAACGGGCGCGGCCTCCTCGCCGCCCAGTTCCCGCTGCTTCGAATCGGCGCGGCGCAGAAGGCCTACCGGGATCCGGCCAAGCGGGGCTTGCTGGCCAAGAAGGAACAGCTCGAACAGCAGATCGACAAGCTCAAGTATGAGAAGGCCGCGCTGCCGGCGGGCGACTACCAAAAGCAGCTCACGGCGCTCCTGCTCGAGCTCGCAAAAACACAGGAGGCGCTCGAACAGTGAGACACGCCTGGTGGCTGATTCTGGCGGCGGCCTTGCCGGTGGCGGGCCAGTCGCCGGCGGACTGCCAGGAGCACCGCCGCTACGGCCGCCTCCAGCAGGCGGCGCAGTGTTTTGCGGCGCTGACGGCGAGCGCGAACCCTTACTTCCGCGCCGAGGGCTACTGGGGACTGGAGCGCTACCGCGAAGCCAACGATCAGTTCCGCCTCGCCGTCGAGCGGGACCCGAAGAACGCGGATTACCGCGTGCGCTGGGGGCGGATGTATTTAGAGCGCTACCAGCCCGCCGACGCCGCCCAGTTATTCCGCGAGGCCCTGGAGATCCGGGAAAAGCACGCCGGCGCCCTGCTCGGTCTGGCACTGGTGGCCGCCGAAGGCTTCGAAGCCAAGGCGGTCGAGCTGGCCGAAGCGGCGCTGAAGGCCGACCCGAAGCTCGTCGAGGCGCAGGAGCTGTTGGCCTACCTGGCCCTGGAAGACGTCAACGAAGCCCGGGCGATCGAGCAGGCCGACAAGGCGCTCGCGATCAGCCCGGAGGCGCTCGGCGCGATGGCGGTCCGCGCCACGATCGACTGGCTGAACGACCGCAGCGCCACGCCGTGGATCGATCGCATCCTCAAGATCAACCCGGCGTACGGCGAGGCTTACGCCACGGCCGCCCACTTTTTCGTGCTCAACCGCCGCTATGAGGAAGGCGTCGAACTCTACCGGAAGGCGCTCGAGCTGAATCCGCGGCTGTGGAAGGCGCGTTCGGAACTCGGCGTCAATCTGATGCGCCTGGGGCGGGAGGAGGAGGCCCGGCGCCACCTCGAGCAATGTTACGAGAACGGCTATCAAAGCTACGCCACCGTCAACACGCTCCGGCTGCTGGACAGCTACAAGAACTTCGAAACGTTCCGTGATGAAGGCATCATCCTGCGGCTGCACCGCAAGGAGGAGGCGCTGCTGCGTCCGTATTTCACGGCCGAGCTGAAGCGCGCCATCGCGACTTACGAGAAAAAATACGGCCTGAAGCTGGACCGGCCGGTCCAGCTCGAGGTCTACCCTGACCACGAGGACTTCGCCGTGCGCACGCTCGGCATGCCCGGCCTCGGCGCGCTCGGCGTCACGTTCGGCACCGTCGTGGCGATGGACAGCCCGTCCGGACGCCGCCCCGGCACGTTCCACTGGGCGAGCACGCTCTGGCACGAACTCAGCCACGTCTTCGTGCTCTCCGCCACACGGCACCGCGTCCCCCGCTGGTTCACCGAAGGCATGGCCGTCCACGAGGAAACGGCCGTCTCGCCGGAGTGGGGCGACCGGCTCGACGCCGCCTCGATTGCGGCCATCCGGGAAGGCAAACTCCTGCCGGTGGCTTCGCTCGACCGGGGCTTCGTCCGCCCTTCGTATCCTGCCCAGGTGGTGGTCTCGTATTTTCAGGCGGGGCGGATCTGCGATTACATCGCCGAGCGCTGGGGCTACGCGAAGCTCCTCGAGATGATGCGGGCTTTCGGCGAGAAGAAGACCACGCCGGAAGTGATCGAGCAGGCGCTCGGGATGAAGCCGGAGGAGCTCGACCGGGAGTTTTTCGGCTGGCTGAAGGGGAAGACGCAGCGGATCATCGACGGCTTCGAGGCGTGGAAGAAGGGGATGAAGGGCCTCGCTGAAGCGGCCGCGGCAGGGCGCCACGACGAGGTGCTCGAGAAGGGCCCGGCGCTCCGCGACCTGTACCCTGAGTATGTCGAGGAAGCGAGCGCCTACGAGCTCATCGCCGCAGCGCACTTGGCGAAAGGCGACAAGAGCGCGGCGGCCGACGAACTGGAACGCTACGCCAGAGCCGGCGGCCGCAGCCCCGACCTGCTCAAGCAGCTCGCCCGGCTCCGGCAAGAGCAGAAACGCGACCGGGACGCGGCGGCCGCGCTCGAGCGGCTGCTCTACATTTATCCGGTCAACGACGAGGAGCTGCATCGCTGGCTGGGTGATCTCTGGTTTGGGCTGGGGAACCTGGCGGGCGCCATCCGCGAATACCAAGCGGTTGTCGCCATGAACCCGCTCGATCAGGCGGCCTCCGAGTTCAATCTCGCGAAAGCCTACCGGGCCGCCGGCCGGCACGAGGAGGCGTTGCGCCACGTCGTGCTCTCGCTCGAGGCTGCCCCCGGCTACCGGCCGGCTCAAAAAATGCTGCTCGAGCTGAGCGCAGCCAAACCACAGGAGAGGAAAGATTAGCCATGTCCACGCTGGCGGCGAATCACAAGATCGATTCGGCGGAACTCCGCGAGCGCATCGCGCGCTTCCAGGAAGTGAAGGATGAAATCGTCCGGCAGGTCCGCCGGGTGATCGTCGGGCAGGAGGAGGTCCTCGAGCAGGGCCTGATCGCGCTGTTCGTCGGCGGCCACTGCCTCATCACGGGCCTGCCGGGCACCGCCAAGACGCTGCTGGTGCGCACGATGGCGCAGACGCTGGGCCTCGAATTCCGGCGCATCCAGTTCACGCCGGATCTGATGCCGTCCGACGTCACCGGCACCGACATCATCGAGGAGGATCCCACCACGGGCCACCGCACGTGGACGTTCGTCCCCGGGCCGATCTTCGCCAACGTCTTGCTGGCCGACGAGATCAACCGCACGCCGCCGAAGACGCAGTCGGCGCTGCTCGAGGCGATGCAGGAGCGC
>JBBIMZ010000122.1:0-8853 GCA_037444135.1 Solibacteraceae bacterium | reverse complement strand
CTGATCTGGGTTCCGGGGCCGGGGCCGTCCAATACGCTGCGGATCAGCGTGGCCGGCGATCCCTCCGCTCCGGCCGCCACGGCTGTTGCCGTGGGACGGCCGTCGTTCACTGCGGCCGGCGTCGTCGAGGCCGCGTCTTTTCGCGGGCTGCTGGCGCCGGGCTCGCTGGCGACGATCTTCGGCGCCAACCTCGCCGGCGGCGTCGCCGCGACCGCGACGCTTCCGCTGCCGGAGCGGCTCGCCGGCGTCGAGGTGCTCGTCAGCGGGCGGCGCGCCCGGCTCCACTACGTCAGCGATTCGCAGATCAACTTCGTCGTACCGCTCGAAGCCGCTCCCGGACCGGCTGAGGTGGTGGTGAACACCCGCGCCGGCTCTTCCGGACCGGTTCCGGTGAACCTGGTGAGCGTGGCGCCGGCCGTTTTCGTGATGCCCGGCGGAATCGGTGCGGCTGCGGTGGCCGGCACCGGACAGCTTACCTCGCAGCGGCCGGCCGCGGCCGGCGAAGTCCTCGAGATCTATGCCACCGGCTTGGGCAGTGTGCGGCTGAATGCGGCCGCCGGCTTGGCCGAGACCGCCGAGCCTGTTTCGGTGACCATCGGCGGAGCGCCGGCGCAGGTGCTCTTCGGCGGCCTAGCTCCCGGCTGGATCGGTCTCTATCAGGTCAACGTCGTCGTTCCCGCCGGCCTGCCCCCCGGCGCCCAGCCGCTGCGCCTTTCCGCGGGCGGCGTGCCCGCCAACGAAGTGCTGGTCGTACTCCGCTGAGTCCCGGTCCCGGTTTCATTCGACCGCGAACAGATACATCCGGGCGTCGGCGACCGGGGCGAACTCATACCAGCCGGCCCGCGCGGCTTTGAGCGCCACTTCGCCGAGCGGCTTTTCTTCCCAGTCGTAGGCGCGGAGCTTGCCCGCACCCGGGGCCGAGAAAGCGATCCGGTCGTTGCCGTAGATGTCGATGAGCTCGATGACGCCGCCGCCGCGCTCGCGCCGGGCGACGCTCCCTTTCGCCCCGAGGCTGCCGTGCTCGGTCCAGACGCCGCGCCCGTCGAGAAATTCGTACTCGGGCGCCTTCACGTAGTCGATCCGCCGCCCCCCCGCCAGCGCGGAGAATTCATAAAAGCCTCGGGCCGCGTTGAAGGCCAGCCAGCCGTTCACCGGCAGCTCGACCGCGCGCCCGCCGGCGTCCGACACCGTCCAGACGCCTTCCTTGCCCCGGTTGACATAGACGTGCGTGCCGTTGTCGTACTCGACGTGGAGGCGCGAGCCGGCAAGCGCCCCGGTGGCGTGCGCCTCGCCGGGGGAGAGCATCTTGCCGCCCGGGCCCGCGTACTCGATCCGCTTCGGAACGACGAAGGCGTACTGCTGCTGCAACTGCTGCATCATGTAATAGGACCGGGCCATCGCCTCGACGCCGAATTCATCGTCCAGACCCCAGTCATTCACCAGCCAGCCCATGTTTCCGTAGCCGATCGTCGTCGCCAGAAACAAGTCGACATAGTCGCGCTTCTTGGGAGACTCCTTCCATTTCTCATCGAGCCGGCTCAGGTAGTAATACGTGTAACCCATTCCGTAATCGGCTTCGAGGGGATGGATCTTCAGGAGCTGAAAGGCGACGTCGAGCGGATGGGTCAATAAGTTGACGTCGGTGTAAACCCACCCGTAGCTGCCGGATTCGAGTCCCGCGTACAGCCACTGGTAGGTCGCCTCGGACTGCGTGGGCCCGTAGACCCGCTGGTCATTGAGCAGGAGCTGGCCGTAGGCGTAAAAAGTGGCGGCGAAGGTTCCGGCGCCGGGCACGCGGGCGTCGAAGTCGCAGTAACGCCACGGCGCTACGGCCGTGTGAACGTCCGTGTAGGACATCCTGATGCCGTACTTCTCTTTGATTCTCTTGGCGTAATATTCGTCCAGTTCGACCGCTTTGGCCGGCTTCAGCGCATAGTTGCGGGGCCAGGCGCGGCGCCACTCGCCGCTCGGTTCGCGCTGCACGAAGTCCGGGTTCCAGTTGGTATTGACGGGCGCAAAATCGGTGTAATTGCTGTAAGTTCCTTGAAGCCACCCCAGAGCGTTTTGGGCCTGGATATACCACCGGAGTTTGGCGTCGCCGCCTTTCTGCGGGGCGGCCCGGAGGCGCATGGTGAAGCTGTCGCCCTCGTCGCGCCAGGTCACCTCGTGGCTGTGCTGCATGATCTTGTCCAGACCGTAGGAGCGGATGCGGCGGCACCGCAGGTGATCGGCTTCGAACGTCGACGGGGCCGTCACGGTCCAGATGACCTGGCTGCCCTCGCGCTGCCGGAGCGAAGGCGGATTGGCGATAGTCGGCAGCGTCTCCTCATAGATCGGAGAAGCGGTGACGAAGATGCGCTCGTACAGGTTGTTTCGCTGCCCGTCGGTTTTCGGAATATAGCGCATCCCTCCGTTGATCTCGGCGGTGTCGCCCGTGACGGCCGGTTCCTTGGGCGCGTACGGCTCGGAGGCGTTCGAGCGGTACCAGTCGAACCAGATCGAGGTGAACACGGGCGCTCCGGGCTCGCCCGAGAGGAGTACGCGGGGGTTGGTGGCCCCGTAGGTCAGGTACGGGACGATCAGGGGCCGCGGGTTCTTCACCCCTGTCACGCGCCCGAAGTGGAGTTCGGTCGCCTCGCCTCCGTCGCACCACACATCGAGCACCAGCGACTTCTGCCACAGCCGGAGCTCATAGTCCACCAGATGCGAACCGTGCCGGAACTTCACCTTCACGACGCCGTCCTCAAGCGCCGCCGAGATGAGGTCGCCCGTCGAGACGCGCCCCTCGGACGTGTCGGCGAAGCGGATGCCCCCACCGTCCAGGGGCCGGAACGGCGCGCCGCCGTTGACGCTCACGGAAAGCTCGCCCAGATCCCCGGTGCGCGGCCGGTATTCGTAGGACACGCGTGCATCCTTGCCCTCGTAGCTGAGCTCGAAGCGCCGCGGCTCCGGCTGCCGCACGCGGACCTGGAACTCGCGCTCGCGGTTCCACGGCAGGATGGTTTCCTCGCGCGTGGGGAAGGGAAGAGTGGCTTCGCCGGTGTTGAGTCCGGCGATCTGCCCGCGGAACGGCTTCAGGTTGCGTTTCGGCTGCGGCCGGAATTCGACCGGCCCGAGCGTTTCGACGTAGAACGCCAGCGAATCGCAGTAAAAGTAGCGGCGCTCGGCGTGCTGCACCTTGGAAATTTCGATGCCGCTGAAGCCGGCCGGCCAGACGATCTGGGCCAGCACGTCGGGCGGCACGCGCCGGTGGATCAGCCACCATTGCTTCCAGCGAATATCAGTGATCTGGATACTAAACTCTTTTCCTCGGGCGTCCGTCACCAGGATCGACACCTCCGCCGCCGGCGTCGAAGGATCGCGCACCCAGTTCCACCGGTTCCCGTAGCCCCACATCTCGATCGAGTCGAAGCGTCCGGGGATCGGGACGGGCTTCGGCGGCCGGGCGATGAGACGGCTCTGCTCCCCCTTGCCGGAATACCAGAACTTGGCCACATACTGGCCCCACATCTGCTGTTCGCGGCTCCGGCGCAGCTCCCCTTCGGCTCCGCCGTAGAGTTCGAGTTTCCAGCCGGCCAGATCTTCGAAATCCACCAGCGTGTCAGGATGCTGTTCCCGCTCGGTCCATGTGAGCTCATAGGGCTGCTGGCCCACCTGCTGCCACGGCTCGATTTCGTTGATCGCCGGGACGACCTGTTCCGGGCCGGCGGCCGCGCAGGCCCCGGCCAGAAGAAACGACACGAAGATGCGATGACGCATGAGCGGACCTCGCACCGAGTTTACAACTTTTGTTCCAAATCCAAGAACACCCGCTCCTCGCCCGGCTTGCGCGGCGGGTGTCCCTTGAGTTCGGGATAGTCGAAAGCGCGCGTCGCGGCGCGCTTGGCTTCGGGCACCACCGGATCGAAAGTGCGCAGTGCGGCCACCGCGGTCACGCGGGTAGCCGTCCTGAGCCGCACCGTGACGATCTGCTGCGGGCGGACCGGGAATCGGTACTCGGCCTCCGTGCCGCTCGCCACCGCCGTCAGCGCGGTCCGTTGCTCGCCGATCAGGTTCGTCAGCGCCGCCGCCTGATGCGGGAGCCGCACACGGAGCGTGGCCGTGCCGTAGCACTCCAGGAGCCGGATCTCGATCTCGTCATCGACCCGCCGGAGCGCTTCCAGGACGACGTTATCCGAGCATTCCACGCACGGGCCCGCCCCGTCCTCGACGGGCCGGCCCGGGGCGCCCAGAAGCGGCGCGTTGTACTCGTAGGCCAGTTGCGGCACGCGCGCCTGGCGCCAGTCGCCCTCGTGAGCCGCCAGCGCGTACTCGAAGCGTTGCCGGCCCGCTCCGCTGGTCCACCGGCAGTCCTTGTCCCAGTAATACTCGTTCGTGGCGTTGTGCAGAAGAAGGATCACCGTGTTGCCGTCGACTTCCCGCGCCGGCACGCCGCGGTCGAGCAACGCCACTCCGCCGCCCCGGAACGCGTAGTGCGACCACCGGATCGCCGGAATGATGCCGCGATTGCGCCCAGGCGCCTGCGGCGACGGCTCCGGCCGGCTTCCGTGTGAGAATCCGCCCGGGATCCCGCGCCGGATCTCGGTGATTTCGCCGGCCAAGGGAAACACCGCGCTGACGATCGTTCCGTGGGGCAGGTTCTCCGTCTCAGCGAGAAAATCGATGCGGGGCGTGCGCTCGTAGAACCGGATGACGCGCCGGAGGGTGCCGCCCGGAAACGGGCAGGTGCTCTCGACGATCGTGGCCAGCGGCCCGCGGAACGCGCGGATCCGGCTTGGCTGGGCGGCCGCGCTCTGCACGAGCACGCGGTCGCTCCGCACGGGGATCTCGTGGGCGTAGACCTGGTTGCGGTGCTTCTCCGACCGCACTTCGGCGAGCACGTCGCCTCCGATCCCGGCGAGCATCTCGCGCCCGGAGGGTTTCACGCGCAGGCTCGCCAGCGCGCCGGAGGCGTCCACACGGGCGATGTAGAACTCGGTTTCGATCTCGCCCGGCTCGACGGGGCGCGGCCGCTCCGGCGCTCCCGGACGGAGCCGGATGTGGAAACAACTCGCCGCCGGCGCCTCCACATCGACGATCGCCGTCTGCCCGTCCTCGAGCCACTGCGCGCGAGCTTCGGCCGGCACTCGGTTGGGCGGCAGGCGCAGTTCGGCCGGTCCGGAACGCTTCCAGCCGAGCGGATTGAACAGCGCCAGCGAGTCCTTGTCGGGCGCGGTCAGCGCGGCCAGCGCCCCTTCGTTCGAGCGCCGGCAGATCTGCTCGATCGTCTCGAACCGGTCGCGCATGTCCCAGCTTCGCGGGTGTTCGTAGACGGCATGGACGGCCGCTCCCCAGAGCGAATTCCGGTCCATGTTCAGCGCCAGCAGCAACCAGGCGTTCCACAGCTCCTGGCTCGGGTACTTCCAGCCGCGGCGCAGACTGGCGCAGCTTGCCAGCGCTTCCGTGGCCTGGAGCAGATGCTCGTCGCGCCGGAACCGCTGTTTCACCTGAGGCGCGTTGACCCAGAAAGCGCTCCAGCCGTAGATCCGCGAGCCGCTGCGGACCACCGTCAGGCGCAGGCGGTCTCGGATGCGGACGAACTCCTCGTACCACTCCGACAGCGTCGAAAAGCGTAGCCCCACGCGAGGCCGCGTACTCCGCCAGACCTCGAGGAGTTCCCGCGGATATCCCTTATAGGCGAATGCCAGCGAATAATCGCCTTGCCCGGCCAGCGCCAGCAGGGGCGCACCGGCCGGAAACCGCGCCTGTTGCTGTCGCACCAGCCGGTCGACTTCTTCGATGATTCGCTCGCGCGGCAGCGCCTCGGTGGCCGCCATGACCTCGCGCAGCGCCTCGGAGTAATGGCCGGGGTTGACGCCCAGCGTCCGGCTTCCGTCCGGTGACTCGATCCAATGGAGCGCCTCCATGCGCTCGGAGACGCCGTGCGCCGAGTCGGCCGTTCCGGTCGGGTTGTAGCGCGAATAGACGAACGTTTCCAGGCCCAGGCCGTGAACGATCTGCCCCATCTGCTCGTGCCAGCCGCAGACGTCGATCATCCATGAGTGGCGCGGCCGCGCGCGCAGCACCTGCCCGTACCAGTGCAGCCCCACCACACCCTGCATCACCAGCGCCTCGCCGCCCGACAGGTTCACCGTAGGTTCGAGCACGAAGGCATTGACCAGCTCGACCTTTCCGTTCGCCGCCAGGCGCGCCAGCTCCGCGGCGCGCTCCGGCCGGCGCTCGAGCATCGTGATCAAGTGCGGGATCTCCGAGAACACGTAATGGTACTCAGGATCCTGCACCGCGCGGTCCTGGTGATCCAGATACGAGTACAGGCAGTAGTTGCGCTCGACCGAGTACGGCGCCAGCCATCCCATACACGCCGGGTGGAAATTCGGCACGACGTACAGCGTCCGGCCCGGCTGCCGCCGGCACGCGCCTGCGACGCCGCCGCCCAGCCCGGCCAGCCGCGCCAGGAACCCCCGCCGCCCGATCCCTCTCATGCGGGTTTTTTCAGCCACCGCTCCAGCCACTCCAGCACTGTTTGATACCACAACAAGCTGTTCCGCGGCTTCAAAATCCAGTGGCCTTCGTCGGGAAACAGCACCAACTTGGACGGCACGCCCTGCATCTGGAGCGCGGTGAACAGTTGCAGCCCCTGTCCGTAGGGCACGCGGAAATCCTGCTCGCCGTGGATCACCAGCGTCGGCGTAAAGAAGTCCCGGATGAACTGGCGGGGCGACCACTTGCGGTAGATCTCCGGGTTCTCCCACGGCATCCCCTGGAACTCCCACAGGGGAAACCACAGCTCTTCGGTCTCCAGCGTCTCGCTCGGCAGGTCGAAGACGCCCGCATGGGAAACGAAGGCTTTGAAGCGCTGCGTGTGACCCAGCATCCAGTTCACCATGTAGCCGCCGTAAGAGCCCCCGGCCGCCGCCATGCGCCCGGCGTCGGCGTAAGGCAGCCGCGCCACATGGTCGACTACCGCCATGATGTCTTCGTAGACCTTGCCGCCCCAGTCCGCGTTGATTTCGTCGGTGAAACGCTGGCCGTAGCCGGTCGAACCGCGGGGGTTGGGGAGCACCACCAGATAGCCGGCGCCGGCGAACACCTGAGCGTTCCACCGGTAGCTCCAGCTTTCCTCCCAGGCGCTCTGCGGACCCCCATGGATCAGAAACAGGACCGGGTACTTGCGGTCCTCGCGGAAGTCCGGCGGCTTCACGAGGAAGCTGTGCACCGGCGTCTGCTGCGCGCCGTCGACCCGGAATTCTTCGTACGGGGTGAGCTGATGGCGCTCGAGCACGGCATCGTTCAAATGCGTCAGTTGCAGGGCGGCGCCCCCGGTCGAGGAGGCGGCGTAGATTTCCACCGGCCGCGAGCCGCTCTGCACCGTGTAGATCATCCGCTTGCTGTCCCGCGTGAGCTGCTGGTCGCCGAGCACGCTCGAGCCGGAAACTACCACGCGCACCGCGCCGCCGGTCACCGCGATCATCTGGATGGCCTGGCGGCCGCGGTCCTCGGTCGTGAAAAACAGCCGCGACGAGTCCGGCGACCACGCAAACCCGGTGACCGGCCGGTCCAGGGCATCGGTCAGCGCCGTCACGATCTCGGTGTCCCAACCCGGTTTGGGCGCCTCGGCCGCGGGGCCCTTCTCCGCCGGTGGCGGCGCCGGCTCGGCCGGCTTGCGTTTCATCACCATCAGCCGCCAGCGGTCGCTCTCGTAACCGCCGCGGGCCTGGCTGCGGAAGGCCAGATAGTTACCGTCCGGCGAGTACTGCGGCGAGTTGTCGGCGCCGGGGTTCTCGGTCAGCCGCACCGGTTCGCCTCCGGTGATCGGAACGATGAACAGCTCCGTGTTCGTATGGGTCGCGGGCTTGGGATCGGGCTTGGCCGCGTAGCAGACTTCCTTGCCGTCCGGCGAAATCGCGTAGTCGTCGGGCCCACCGAGCGAGAACGGAGGCACGTCCAGGTCGCCCGGCGTCAGGTCCCGCGCCGGCCCGCCGGAGACCGGGATCGCCAGCAGATGCTTGCGCCGCGTTGTCTTCCAGCTGTCCCAATGACGGTACAGGAGCGATTCATAGAGTCTCGCTTTCACCGGGGAGGCTTTCTCGGCCTCCAGCCGCTGCTTATTGCAGGCCTCGTCGGGGCAGTCCGGATAAACCTCGCTGGTGAACAGCAGCGTCTCGCCGTCGGGCGAAAACAGAACTCCGTCGGCTTCCGTCGCCAGATCCGTGACTTGCCGCGGATTGCTCCCGTCGGCGTCCATGATCCAGATCTGCGATGAGCCGCTGCGGTCGGAAACGAAGGCGATGCGGCGGCCGTCCGGGGACCAGCGCGGCCGGTGATTGGCGCCGCCCGCCCAGGTGATCCGCCGGGCCTCGCCCCCCGCCACGGGGACCACGTAGATGTTGCGCGGCTTGGTGTTGCGCTCGAGGTCCACGGTCTGCACCGTGAAGGCCACCATCGATCCGTCCGGGGAGAGCTGAGGTTCGCTGATGCGTTTCAGCTCCAGCAGCGCCTGCACGGTGAACGGCTGTTTCTGCGCCAGCGCCGGCCCGAGCGCCAGGATAAGCACGCCAAGGGTGCGAATCATAAACCTGATTGTAGCCGTCCCTTCCTTCCGGGCCGGCCAGGCCTGCTATATTGAAACATCGACGCCCGCTGGGAGCCTGCCCGCATGCCTGCCGTGTCGACCGCCGCCGCTCGCACAGCCACCCGCCCGCGGCTGAGTTTCGACCGCCAGGAATGGTCCGGGGCGTTCGGCGATCTTGGGACCGATCTTCCGCTTCTGGTCGGCGTGATCCTCGCCTGCGGCCTGGCCGCCACCAGCGTCCTGATCGGGTTCGGCGTGATGCGGATCGCCACGGCGCTCAC